>JBOGEU010000853.1:0-6820 GCA_050741995.1 Acidimicrobiia bacterium
ACTGGATCGGGGGGCCGACCGTCGACATCGACCACGATGGCAGGCTCGACGTGTTCGTCGTCGAGTGGGAGCCCTCCCTGCCCTCCCTCATGTTTCGCAACGTCGGCGACAGCGGGCACTGGCTCGAAGTGACGGTGGGCCGGCCCGGTGACGGGATCGGTGCCCTGGTGACGGTGTCCACCGAAGGCAGCGTCCTGGGGAGCCAGGAGATCGGGGTTGGGGGTGGATACTCCTCCGGGCATCTTCCCGTGGCTCATTTCGGCCTAGGTGCGGCAACTGTCGTCGATGTGGCGATCACGATGCCGGACGGCACACTGGTCGAATTGCCGGAGGTAGCCGCTGACCAGCACATTCGATGGCCAGAGGGTTGCTCCGGAGCCTGACAGAGGTCACCCAATTCGGGCCGGGAAACAGGTTGGGTAGCATCGCAACCCATGACCGACCTCGTGAGCAGACACAAAGACGTGATCGCACCCGTGATCACCTTCGACACGGATATTCATGCCGAGAAGGCGGAAGGGATCTGGGTCACCGACGTCGAGGGGCGACGTTGGGCCGATTTCGCCTGTGGCACTGCTGTGGTCAATTTGGGTCACAACCACCCGGCGGTGGTGGCCGCCGCCCATGCTCAGATCGATCGGTTCATCCACTCGGGCTGCATCGTCCGTTATGACTCGATCGTCGAGTCGGCCGAGCATCTTCGCTCGATCACACCACCCGGCATCGAGAAGTTCGCTTTCGCCAATTCGGGCGCCGAGGCGGTGGAGGCGTCGGTCAAGCTCGCCAAGTACACCACCGGTCGCCAGGGAGTCGTCACCTTCCGTGGCGCATTCCACGGCCGCACCATGGGCTCGGTCAGCTACACCACCTCCAACGCCAAGTACCGCGATGGTTACCACCCGATCCTGGGCTCGGTCTTCGTGGCGCCCTTCCCCCACCCCTACCGGTGGGGCATGACAGAGGACCAGGCCGTGGACCTGTCCTTGAACGAGCTGAGGATGATGTTCAAGCATGTGGTGACGCCGAAGAACATCGCCTGTTTCCTGGTCGAGCCGGTTCAGGGCGAGGGTGGCTATTACCCCGCCCCGGCCCGATTCCTCGACACCTTGCGCGAGCTGGCAAACGAGCACGGCATCAAGCTGGTCTACGACGAGATCCAAACCGGTTTCGGCCGCACCGCCGAGTGGTTCGCCAGCGATCACTACGACGCCAAGCCCGACGTGATCGCCATGGGCAAGGGCATCGCCAATGGGCTTCCCCTCTCGGCCTACGGCGCCTCGAGGGAGACGATGGATGCCTGGCCCCGTGGTGCGCACGGGACGACTTTCGGCGGCAACCCGGTGTCGACCGCGGCATCGGTGGCGGTGATGGACACCATGGAGGGTCTCCTCCCCCACGCCCGGGAGCTGTCGAAGCGGGCATTCGAGCGCTTCCACGAGCTGGCGGAGAAACACCCGACGATCGGAGACGTCAGGGGCATCGGGCTCATGATCGGTGTCGAGCTGGTGACCGATCGGGCGAGCCGCAACCCCGACGCCGAGGCCTTCGAGCACGTCGAGAAGCATGCCTACGACCGGGAGCTCATCATCATCAACTGCGGTCCCGACGCCAACGTGATCCGGTACATCCCGCCCCTGGTCACCACCCGCGAAGAGCTCGACTGGTCCATCGACCTCGTCGACGAGGGCCTCACCAGCTGGGAGACCAAGCAGCGCTGAGACTGGGCCCGTGTCGCTTTCGGCTTGTTTCTCTGTCCGTGTGGCGCCATATATGGCGCTGCGTACCTCAGGTAAGGATCAGCCGCTGACCACCGGGACCCGCTCCATGGCGGCGGCGATGCGGTCCTGGGGGTAGGCGTAGTCGACCAGCTCGCCGGCGAAGTAGGCCTGGTAGGCGCCCATGTCGAAGTGCCCGTGACCGGACAGGTTGAAGACGATGACCTTCTCCTCGCCTGCCTCCTTGGCCTTCTCCGCCTCGTTCATGGCGACGGCGACGGCGTGGGTGGGCTCGGGGCCGGGGATGATCCCTTCGGTTCGGGCGAATTCGACCGCCTTGCCAAAGGTCTCCGTTTGATGCAGCGCCTGGGCTTCGATGATGCCCTGCTCCTTGAGCAGGGAGACCAGCGGCGCCATGCCGTGGTACCTGAGCCCGCCGGCGTGGATCGGATCCGGGATGAAGTCGTGGCCCAGTGTGTGCATCTTGACCAGCGGGGTCATCCCCACCGTGTCGCCGAAGTCGAACTGGTAGCTGCCCCGTGTCAACGACGGGGCCGCCGCCGGCTCGACCGCGATCACCGTCGGGTCCATCTTCCCGGCCAGCTTCTCCCTGACGAACGGGAAGCTGAACCCGGCAAAATTCGAGCCGCCACCGGCACATCCGATCACCACGTCCGGGGTCTCGTCGACCAGCGCCAGTTGTTTGAGCGCTTCCTCGCCGATCACCGTCTGGTGCATGAGCACGTGGTTGAGCACCGACCCCAGCGAGTAATTGACGTCTTCGTTGGTGGCGGCGACCTCGACCGCCTCCGAGATGGCGATCCCCAGGCTCCCCGGCGTCTCGGGGTCGGTGGCGAGGATCCCGCGCCCCGCCTCGGTGCGGTCGGAAGGAGAGGGATGGATGGTGGCGCCCCAGGTCTCGATCATCGCCTTCCGGTATGGCTTCTGGTCGTAGGAGGCCCGGACCATGAAGACCTCGCACTCGAGCCCGAACAATGCGCAGGCGAACGCGAGCGCCGAGCCCCATTGCCCGGCTCCGGTCTCGGTGGACAGCTTCTTGACGCCCGCCTTGGCGTTGTAATAGGCCTGAGCCACCGCGGTGTTCGGTTTGTGCGACCCGGCGGGGCTGACTCCCTCGTACTTGTAGTAGATGCGGGCCGGGCCCCCGATCAGCTTCTCCAGGTTGTGGGCCCGGTACATCGGTGTCGGACGCCACATGCGGTAGATCTCGCGGACTTCCTCGGGGATCTCGACGTAGCGCTCGCTGCTGACCTCCTGGAGGATGAGGTCCATCGGGAACAGGGGAGCAAGGTCCTCGGGACCGACCGGCTGATGCGTCCCGGGGTGCAGGACCGGAGGCGGTGGCACCGGCAAGTCGGGAACGATGTTGTACCAGTGAGTGGGCAACTCGGACTCGGGCAGCATGATCTTGGTAACCATCCGCCGCAAGCTACACATCTTCAGGCCCCGGGTATTTTGGGCACGTCGCCCGATCGGGAAGAACCACCATGACCGCCCACCGACTGCTCAATCGCCGCATGGCAATAGCCGAGATGGGAAAGGCCGGTCTCGCCATCGCCGTGCTCGGCACCGCCGCCTGCTCGGACTCGGCCGGCACCGTCACCACCACGGCCGGCGCGACGACCATCAACGGCGCCACCAGCACCAGCGGGGCAACGAGTACCTCTTCCGCCGGCGTCGCGTCGACCTCTCGCTCTCCGGCAGGGACGTCGTTCCACCGGGTGAATCTCGACTTCGTCTCCGCCTACATCCTGTACCGGGGCGGGGAGGCGGCGCTTGTCGACACCGGCGTCGAGGGCAGCGCCCCGGCCATCGAAGCCGCTCTGGGCGAGACTGGGCTGACATGGGGCTCGATCGGGCACGTGATCCTCACCCACAAGCACCCGGACCACGTGGGGAGTGTCGATGCCGTCCTGGAGCAGGCGCCGGGGGCGATGCTCTACGCCGGTGCCCCGGACATCCCCGAGATCGCCTCGGCTACCCCCCCGCAGCCGGTTGGGGACGGCGACAGCATCTTCGACCTGGAGGTCATCTCGTCACCAGGGCACACCCCGGGGCACATCTGCGTGCTCGACCGCGCGGCGGGGATCCTGGTGGCCGGGGACGCCATGGTCGGGGCGGACGGCAGAGTCGGCGGGCCCGACCCAGCGTTCGCCGAGGACATGGACCTCGCCGTCGAATCGGTGCGCAAGCTGGCCGGGTTCTCATATGAGGTGGCCCTCTTCGGCCATGGCGAGCCGGTGCTGGAGGGCGCTTCGGCCGCGGTGGCCGCTCTCGCCGATGGATGAAGGCACCCGGCGAGGGCGGGTCCCTACGCTCAGGGGATGGACGAGCTCGGCGAGCTGGCCGTTGGCCTCATCATCATCATCTCGCTGTTCGGGGTCGTCGTCCCCATCCTCCCCGGTCTGGTCCTCGAAGTGGTCGTGGTCCTGGTGTGGGCCGTGGTGGAGGGAGGAGGCGTGGCCTGGGTTGTGGCCATCGCCGCCGTGGCTCTCGGGGGCATCGGGACCTTCGTCAAGTACTCGATCCCCAAGCGGAAGCTCAATGAGGTCGGGATCCCCAACCGCACCCTCCTGTTGGCCACCGCGGTGGCCATCGTCGGCTTGTTCGTGATCCCGGTGGCCGGGGCGCCCATCGGCTTCGTGGCCGCGATCTACCTCAGCGAACGGGTCAGGGTCGGCCCCGAGCGAGCCTGGCCCGCCACCAAGAGCAGCCTTGGCGCCGTGGCCACCTCGATCGGGATCGAGCTCGCCACGGGTCTGACCATCGCCGCCATCTGGTTCGGCGTGATCCTCCTCACATAGTGCACCAGCCGGCGCTACTCCTCGGTGAGCTCCGACGCCTTGACCGCGATCTCATTGACCACGGCCTCGTTGGCCAGCGTGGTCACGTCGCCGAGTTGGCGGTTCTCCGAGATGTCCTGGAGCAGCCGGCGCATGATCTTGCCCGAGCGTGTCTTGGGCAGGTCGTCGGTGAAGACGATCGACTTCGGCTTGGCGATCGGGCCCAGAGTGTGGGCGACGTGGTCCCGCAGGTCATTGAGCAGGGCGTCGTCGCCGATCACCCCGGAGCGAAGAGTGACGAAGGCCGCGATGGCCTGGCCGGTCAAGTCGTCCTTGCGGCCGACCACTGCGGCCTCGGCGACCGATACGTGGGAGACCAATGCCGACTCCACCTCGGTGGTCGAGATGTTGTGACCGGATACCAGCATGATGTCGTCGACCCGGCCCAGCAGCCAGAAATAGCCATCCTCGTCGCGTTTGGCCCCGTCACCGGGGAAGTACTTGCTCCCGAACCTGGACCAGTAGGTGTCGACATACCTCTGATCGTCGCCATAGATGGTGCGGGCCATCGCCGGCCACGGCTTGGTGATCACGAGGTAGCCGCCCCCGCCGAGGGGCACCGACATCCCGGCCTCGTCGACGACGTCGGCGAAGATGCCGGGGAAGGGGACCGTCGCCGAGCCCGGCTTGGTGGCGACCACCCCGGGCAGCGGCGTGATCATGATCGCCCCGGTCTCGGTCTGCCACCAGGTATCGACCACGGGGCAGGTCCCGCCCCCAATGGTCTGCTGATACCAGATCCATGCCTCGGGGTTTATCGGCTCGCCGACCGTCCCGATCAGCCGCAGCGAAGACAGATCGTGCTTGGTGACGTGCTCGTCCCCCCATTTCATGAAGGTGCGGATGGCGGTGGGTGCGGTGTAGAAGATGGTGACCCCGAGATCCTCGATGATCTGCCACAGTCGGTCGAGATCGGGGTAGTTGGGGGCCCCTTCGTACATGACGCTGGTAGCCCGGTTGGACAGTGGGCCGTAGACGATGTAGCTGTGCCCGGTGACCCACCCGATGTCCGCTCCGCACCAAAAGACATCACTGTCAGGCTTGAGGTCGAACACATAGGAATGGGTGGTGACGATCCCGGTCAGGTAGCCGCCCTGGGTGTGAACGATCCCCTTCGGCCGTCCGGTCGTTCCCGAGGTGTAGAGGATGTACAGGGGGTCTTCGGCATTGAGGATCACCGGCTCGCATTCGGTCGACTGGCCTTCGACCAGGTCGTGCCACCAGATGTCACGGCCTTCGGTCATGTCCACCCCATGATCGGTTCGCTGCACGACGACGACTTTCTCGACACTCGGAGTGCCGCGTAGGGCGAGGTCGGCGTTGACCTTCAGCGGGACCACATTGCCGCCCCGCCATGCTCCGTCCTGGGTGATCACCAGGCGGGCGGCGCCGTCGAGAATCCTGCTGGACAGGGCATCCGAGGAGAAACCGCCGAACACGACGGAATGCACCAGGCCGAGACGGGCGCAGGCCAGCATGGCGATGGGCAGCTCGGGGACCATCCCCATGTAGATGGCGACACGGTCGCCCTTGACCAGACCGAGGCCCTTCAGCCCGTTGGCGAACCGGCACACCTCGGCGTGGAGGTCCCGATAGGTGATCGTGCGAGTGTCGCCGGGCTCGCCCTGCCAGTGGTAGGCAACCTGGTCGCCGTGGTCTGGCAGGTGGCGATCGAGGCAGTTGAAGGAGACGTTGAGCTCACCGTCGGCGAACCACTTGAAGAACGGAGGGTTGGAGTCGTCCAACACCTGGGTCGGCTCTTTGTGCCAGGTGATCCGGCTCAGGGCCTGATCCTTCCAGAAGGCGAGATAATCCGCCGCCGCCTCCTCGTGGATACCTGCGCCCGCGTTGGCCTGCGCCGCGAACTCTGGTGCCGGCTCGAACTTCCTGTCTTCAGAGAGCAGGTTCTCCAGGGCCTGAGACATGTGCGCTTACTCCTCTTCCGTGGTGCCGCTTGTGGAAACTACCAGCGGCTGCCGGGAGCGCCACCATGTGATCCACCCGGCGACGGCCGCGGTGAGCATGAGGAAGTCGCCGGTGTGGGTGTAGATCGAGCGGGCATGCGGGTAGAGGACCGCGCCGAGGATCTCCATCGAGCCGAGCCCGGACATTCGCGAGATCAGCTCACCGCCTCCGCCGATGAACACCGATTTGCCCGTCACCGCGGCATGGATCAGCGGCGTGCCCAGCTCCGCGGCCCGCATCCGGGTCATCCCGATGAATTGGTCCGACCCCGGCGTG
>JBOGEU010000854.1:0-1155 GCA_050741995.1 Acidimicrobiia bacterium
CTGGAAACAGGCATGGGATGACCTGGGCAAAGAGTTTTCGACCGGGTTGTCTACATGCCCCGCCCTCGTAGCTCAGGGGATAGAGCATCGGTTTCCTAAACCGTGAGTCGCAGGTTCGAATCCTGCCGGGGGCACCTTGACCCATTTATTCGAACTGTGAAGTCTCGGCACCTGTGTCCCACAGTGGCCTCGGCACCTCTGTCTCACCCTGCGACCCGGCCTCGGCTCCTGGGCGACAGTGGCCTCGGCACCTACGTCTCACCAATTCCACGTCTCTAGAGCACATACGCGTCATCACTTGTGCTCAACCGAGCCGAGGAGGACGCCGTGCCACTGGTGGATCTATCGATGGTTGAGCAGCGCTACGTCGCGGTCAGAGAGGTGCTCGATGGGGCAGCGGTCAAAGACGTCGCGACCCGCTACGGGGTGGATCGCAGGACCGTTCATCGCTGGCTCGTGCGCTACGCCAACGAAGGTCTCGGCACGCTCGCGAACAAGAGCTCCAAACCGGACCGCTGTCCTCACCAGATAGCTCCCGAGATCGAAGCTCGCATCGTGGAGATGCGTCGGGGCCATCCCGGGTGGGGTCCCCGCACGATCTTGAACAAGCTACGCCGGGAGCTCGCGACACCGCCATCGCGCGCGGCGATCTATCGCTGCCTCGTCCGCCACCGCCTCATCGATCCAAAGCCACGTCGTCGCCGACGCGACGACTACAAGCGCTGGGAGCGGTCACGATCCATGGAGCTGTGGCAGATCGACGTCATGGGTGCCGCCTTGGCAGACGGGACAGGCGTCTCGGTCGTCACCGGCATCGATGATCACTCCCGCTTCTGCGTCATCGCCAAGGTCGTCGCCCGGGCCACGGCTCGCCCGGTGTGTGACGCACTGATCGAGGCGCTCAATCGGCACGGGATCCCCGAGCAGATCCTGACCGACAACGGCAAGGTGTTCACCGGCCGCCTCGCCCGCAAGCCCGCCAACGTGTTGTTCGACCGCATCTGTCTCAACAACGGGGTCCGCCATCTCCTGACCGCCCCGTATTCACCGACGACCACGGGCAAGATCGAGCGTCTCCACAAGACGATGCGTAAGGAGTTCCTCTCAGACAACCACTTCGAGACGACCGAGGCGATGCAAGAGGGTCTCGATGCC
>JBOGEU010000855.1:0-2873 GCA_050741995.1 Acidimicrobiia bacterium
CGAGAGTCGTGATCCTCGACTACCGGCCAGAGGGAGCCACCACACATCTCGGGCTGGTCGGAAAGGGAATCACCTTCGACAGTGGTGGGCTGTCGATAAAGACAGCGGCGTTCATGGAGGAGATGAAAGACGACATGTCGGGGGCTGCGATCGTCGCCGCCGCCACTTTCGCCATTGCCCGCCTCGGCCTCCCGATTCGGGGCACCACGGTCACCCCCCTCACCGACAACGCCGTGGGTGGCAACGCCACCCGGCCCGGTGACGTGCTGAGGCCGGTGTCCGGCCCGACCATCGAGGTGCTCAACACCGATGCCGAAGGTCGGCTGATCCTCGCCGACGGATTGGGCCTGGTCAGAAGGTACGAGCCGGACGTGATCGTCGATGTCGCCACCCTCACCGGTGCGGCGCGAGTCGCCCTCGGGGACAAGATCGCGGCAATGTTCGCCTCCGACCCTGACCTTGCGGCCGACATCCTGGAGGCGGCGTCGGTCGCAGGTGAGCATTTCTGGGAGCTGCCCTTGTTCACGGAATACAAGAAGTCGATCGAGTCGGACGTGGCAGACATCAAGAACATCTCCGGTGGGCGGTACGGGGGAGCCATCACCGCGGCGGTGTTCCTGTCCCAATACGTGGACGACGCCCGCTGGGCCCATCTGGATATCGCCGGGCCCGCAAGGTCACGCGAGACCTCGGGCGAGCACGTGAAAGGCGCCTCCGGAGTGGGGGTCAGGACCCTGGTCGAATTGGCAACTGCTTTGTCCGCTCCGCCTAAACCGCTCGGCATTTCCTAGCATCATCGCAATGCGGAATCGGTTCCTCGTTCGCTCCGGCCTGACCGACCTGCTGGCTCTCGCCATCGCCATGGCCGGCGCATCCGTTTACGTCTACGGGACACCAATGCCCTGGGACTCGATACGGGGGAGCGCGGCTGAGCCGATGGTGGCCTACCTCGTGCTCTCGCTGACCCTGTTCTCACTGTTGACCGCCCGGATGTCCGGGCCCGGAGTTCCCCGGCCGACTTATGGCCGTATGTTCGCCATCGCCCTTGGGACCGGTGCCACCACGGCGATGCTCACCCTCTTCGGCCGGACCTACTTCTCCCGTTCTTTCCTGCTGGTCACGGCTTTGGGTTGGTTCGCATTGGCCACCGCCCACCGGATGGTGGGACGTCGTCGACCGTGGACCGAGCGGATCGCGATCGTCACCGCCGAGAAGCAACTGGCCGAGGACCTCGTCGGGGCGCCCCACGCCGAGGTGGTCTGGGTGCTCGATCCCAAGTTCGACGGTCCGATCGAGCTGCCGGATCGAGATGTGACCATGGCCGTCGACCTGAGGGCACTGCTGTCGGAGCGGATGGCCCAGTTCCTGTCCTCGAGTGACGTGGCGGGGTACAAGATCCGGGCGTTCACCTCGATCTACGAGGAGCACACCGGGCGGGTGCCGCTGGTCCACCTCGCCGAGGGTTGGGAGATCTCGGCTCCACTGCTCGAGGTTGCCCCATGGCTTCCGGGGAAACGTGTCTTCGACACGATTGTCACGTTGCTGACGGCACCCATCTGGCTGATCGTCGGATTGCTGGTCGGGTTCTATATCAGGCTGACGACGAAGGGGCCGGCGATCTTCCGCCAGGAGCGGGTCGGGTACGAGGGAAAACCGTTCACCATGTACAAGTTCCGGACCATGGACGAGGACGCCGAGAAGGATGGCCCCATGTTCGCCACCGAGGACGACAGCCGTCTGATCCGGGGCGGGAAGTTCCTCCGTAAGTCGCGTCTCGACGAGATCCCCCAGCTCTGGAATGTGCTCAGAGGTGAGATGAGCCTGGTCGGTCCCCGCGCCGAGCAGGTGCCCTTTGTCCGGGGGTTTTTGAGCCAGATCCCTTTCTACGGGCACCGGCACCTGGTGCGTCCGGGAGTAACAGGTTGGGCTCAGGTCAATTACGGATATGCCGATGATCAGGCGGACACGATCGAGAAATTGACCTATGACCTCTACTACATCAAGCACATGTCACCGGTGATGGATCTCCGCGTGCTCTGGAAGAGTGTCTGGACGGTCCTGACCGGAGCCGGGGCGCGGTGAGCTCCCCGGTGATCGAAGCCGACAAGCGAGGATTCCGGGCACCAGGCACCACCTTCATGGTGGCGGGAGGTCTCATCGGTGCCGTCGGGGCCTACATCTTCCAGGCATACGGCGGGAACGAGCTCGGCACCGTGGCATTTGCCCCCATCGCCCAGCTTTGGACCGTGTTCTTCATCATCGCCACCGTGCTCCTCGTCCCGGTCGAGCAATACGTGACACGGGAGGTGGCGTCGGGTCGCAAGGCGATCCCGCACGATCTGGTGCCGGCGATGTCGGTGGCCGGCCTGGGTGCACTGATCGGGGGCGGCTTCGTCCTCGTCACACTCGACGACCTGTTCGCCGGGAGTTGGGAGTACGTGCTCCAGATCGTGTTGCTCATGATTGGATACGGCCTGTTGTTCGTGGGCAAGGGCGTGCTCGCCGGTCGGAGGCGATTCGCCGATGTCGGCTGGGTCCTGATCATCGAGACCGTGGTCCGACTCGTCGCCGGGATAGTTGCCATCCAATTGTTCGCCTCGGCTGAGTCGTTGGGCTGGGCGATGGTCCTCGGTGGCTTCGCCGTCCTCGGCATGGGTTGGTGGAGACACGATCAGGGTGACCCCAGAGCCCCGGCCGCACCGGCATCGCGCTTTCTGGGCGGATATGTGGGTGGCACTGCCTCATCACAGATACTGCTCGGAGCAGCGCCCATCGCCGTTGCGTTTCTCGGTGGGAGCGAAGAGCTGCAGTCGGTGGTGTTCGCCACTTTCACCCTCTACCGGGCTCCCTTGACCTTGATCTTCGCCCTCCAG
>JBOGEU010000856.1:0-10942 GCA_050741995.1 Acidimicrobiia bacterium
ACTCAGGACAGGGGCAAAGATCGTTGGGTGACTGGCGTTGACCGCGCCGAAGCTTCGGGACGATGTGAGCGGTGGGCGAGGGGCGACGGCGTCGCTTGCGCTTGCCGTTGTCGCCGGCCCGATCCACGAGAAGTGCATGGGGTCCTTGGCATTGGCCCAGTCGCCACCCCAGCAGAAGCCGGCGTCACGCCACACCTGAACGTACCAGGAAGGGATGTTGGTGATGAGCTTGCCGTCGGCGCGGTAGGGGTTCTGTTGATAGTTGATGTCGATAGCCAGCCCGAGGGCATGCCGCGACAGTTGGTTCGAGCCACGAAGGGTGCGTGCATAGAAGGCACTGACCCGGGTCACCGGATAGACCCGTCCGGCGGCGGCCTCTGCCGCCAGGCCTGCCGCCACCTTCTGGAAGGCGGGCAGAGCGGACCGATGGATCAGGACTCGCTGCCCACCGCTCTGGGGGACGTTCCAAAACACCAGCTCGTCACGAACCTGAGCGACGCTGTGGCCGAAGTAGGTCCCGAAAGGCCCGAGGATCGGCTCATTCGTGGAGACGATGCCCTCCTTCGACATCTTGGGGGTAGCGGTGTATGGCTCGCCGCAGGCGCTGGCCTCCGAGAAGGACTGCCAACGGGTCGAGGTGTCCGATGCACCCGCCGCCCGGGCAAAGGCCACGACCACGACAGCAATCCCGAGAACGAGCAGCAGCACTGGGACCAGGACCGGCCGGCGCAGATTCACGACGAGCGCTTTCGGATCACCACGAGGTTGTCCGCGGCTGACTCCGGCAGCCAGACCTCCCCTGGTCGGCCATGTATCTGACGGACATTGCCCGGGTCGGAGGGCAAGGCGAACACATCGAACTCCTCGGCGACGGGATCGAATCGAACCACCGAGTTTGACCCGAAGTCGCTGGCCCAGACCACGTCGAGGTCGTCGACGAACACGGCGTATGCCTGAGGGGCGTCACCGGGGAGATGCCAGGTTCCCCAGGTCCCGGTCTCAGGTGTGAACCGGCTCAGGCTTCCGGCGTTCCACTCGCTGACCCAGATGCGGCCCTCCGAGTCGGACCACACCCGACGTGCCCCCTGATCCGGAGTCGATGGCTCGATCACCGTGGCGTCGCCATTGTCTTCGATCCTGGCGATGTGAGAGCCGGCGAGGGAGGCGTAATAGACGACACCCTCGGGGGTGGTGGTCATCCCGTAGGGGCCCCGCCCCTCGGGTGCGTCGAAGACCTCCATATCGCCGGTACTCGGGTCGAGCCGCCCGTAGATCCCGCTCTGACCGGTGAACCAGAGATTTCCCTCTTCATCGAAGGAGGCGGTGTTGAGGTTGGCGTCGGGCCGATCGTCGGGAAGGCGGTAGAGGGTCGGCTCTTGCCTGTCCGGGTCGACGCTGATGATCGCGTTGAGACCACCGTCCGTGACCCATGGATTGCCGCCAGGGTCGACGATCACCCCATGGGGCCGGGAGCCAGGGCCGAGGTCGATGTGCCGGGTCTCGCCCGTCGCCGGATCCAACCAACCCAACCCCCCGGAGCCCTGCGCGGTGTACCAGACTCCTCCGTCGAGGGCAGGGGCGACATCGTGAGGGCCGGAACCCGCTGGGAGCGGGAACGAGACCAGCTCGAGATCCTCGGCATCGGGAAGCCGTTCAGTGGTGGTCGTGCTGCCCGCCGGCGTGCTGCTCGATGTGGTGGTGACGGTGGTAGTCGCGCCGGTCGAGCCGGAGACGACAGGAGGAATAGTCGATGAGACGGGTCCTGATTCCCCGGTCGTGGTCGTGCAGGCGGCGGCCGACACCGCAATGAGCGTCAGAAGCGAGCGCTTCACCCGGGCAGCCTAAGCCCCGCCGCGAGCTAGAGCTCTGGTCGGGGCACTAGGGGTATCGGGCGGAAAGTGGATGCCGGCCGCTGCTCGGGCGATCTCTAGCCCGCCGCAGCGCGAGTCTGGCGGAGCGCCTCGCTCACCCCGCCGTTCCACGGCGCACCATGCCCGGGCAATACCCACGCCGCCGGAACCGCCTCGAGCCTGGTCAGCGATGCCATCGCCTGCTCGGGCTCGAGGGTGAAAGGCGCAGGCTGCGGGCCATCGACCCCGGTGAGGACATGCCCCGTGGTCAGGGCATCTCCGACGAAAAGGGCATCGACCAGAGGGACGTGGATCGCAACGCTCCCCGGCGTGTGGCCGGGAATGTGAATCACCTTTGGAGACCCGGGGAGATCGAGCGTCACCCCGTCGGAGAATGTCACCACCTCGGTGACCGGTGCGATGCGTAGTCCCCCGCGCATCGCCGAATACCAGGTGAACCTGAGCAGAGGCCCCACCTTGACCTTCCCCCAACCGACTCTCTTCTTCACCTCCCCCCGGGCCCGGGGTGCGTCGAGCTCGTGGACATGTACCGCCACGCCGTGGTCCAGCCGAAGCCTCTCGGCAAAGCCGATGTGATCGGTGTCACCATGGGTCAGGACGACGCCGCGTATGTCATCGAGCGAAAGACCCATCGCATCGAGCTCCGCGACGAGGTCGTGCCAGTTCCCAGGAAGACCGGCGTCGATGACGGTGATCCCGCCGGCATCCACCACCAGATAGCTGTTGACCAGATTCGAACCGATACGCCGCAGCGAGGGGGCGAGCTCCATAGACCGATGCTAAGCAGCCGAATGCTCGAGAGACCTCGGCACTCCTCAGTAGGAGTTGGCCACCATCAGCTCCTCACAGGGAAACAGTGTGATGATCTTGGGCCCGTCCCCGGTGACCACGACCTCCTCCTCGATTCGAGCGGCGGAACGGCCGTCGCCCGCCGGGGCATAGGTCTCGAGGGCGAAGACCATCCCCTCCTTGATCTCGATCGGCGAGTCGAGGGAGTTGAGTCGGCTGATGATCGGCCGCTCGTGGAGCCCGACTCCGACGCCATGGCCGAACTGGAGCCCGAAGGCGTCCATCTCGTTCTCGAACCCGAATTCCTCGGCGCGGGGCCAGACCTTGGCGATCTGGTCGGTGGTCGCCCCCGGCTTGACCAAATCGATGGCGGCATCCATCCACTCCCGGGACTGTTTGAAGGCGTCACGCTGGGCCTGGGTGGCCCGTCCGACGACGAAGGTCCGGTAGTAGCACGTTCGGTAGCCGTTGAACACATGGATGATGTCGAAGTAGGCCTGGTCACCGGGCCGGATCAACCGGTCGGAGAAGACGTGCGGATGCGGGCTGCATCTCTCCCCTGCGATGGAGTTGATCGCCTCGACGAACTCCGAGCCCATCTCGAAGAGCCGGGCGTGGGCAAGGCCCACCACGTCCGATTCCCGGATCCCCGGTTTCAGGGCCTCGAAAATGTCCTGATACACGCCGTCGACCATGGCGCACGCTTGGGTCAAGAGCATGACCTCGTCCGGGCTCTTGATCTCCCGGGCCTTCATCATCGCCTGTTGCCCGTCGACCACGTTGAGCCCTTCCGCCTGGAGCGCGAGGAACACGCCGGTCTCGGCCATGTCCACTCCGAGCCGTTCCCCGCCAAGACCCGCCGCCTCGAGCACCTGTCGAATCTCGGCGGCGGCACGAGAGTGGAGCCCGGTCTCGGGGCCGATGGCTCCCTGGAGCCCGGTGTTGCCCCCGACCGAGTTCTCCTTGTCGTACAGGTGAGGCAGTTGAAGACGATGAGCCTTGGCTGCCGAACCGAAGTCCCAGATTCGGGGCCGGTTCTCGCGGGTGATCAAGGCATAGCGCTCGCCCTTGTTGAAGGCCCAGTACCCGATTTGAGTCGCAGTTGTGTACCGGATGTTCGAGGTTTCGAACAGGAGAAGCGCCCCCAGATCCTCCTCCTCCATCATCAACCTGGTCCGATCGAGGCGATGCCGGCGTAGCCGCTCGAAGTCGACCCGACTTTCCCAGTCGACTCCAATGACACCAGGGGCGGGACTGGTGGCTACCGGGAACTCATCTGCCATCGGCGTCTCCTTGCATTGCTCACTATTCAAACCGATCGAGACGCATCGCGATCGCACGTCGCCATCTCATCCTCGGTTCACCGTCGATGCTTAGTGACACTACACACTTTGACCAGGGCCCTACCGGCCGAGATGCTGCGATGCGAGACCGGCGACGTGAGCCCCGATGGCGAGGCTGGCCGTGGCGCCGGGAGACGGGGCATTCAGCACGTGGACTGTCGACCCCGCCACCTCGATCACGAAGTCGTCGACCAGGCCTCCATCGGGCGCGACCGCCTGGGCCCGAACCCCGGCACCACCGGGAATCAGGTGCTCGGCGCGGATTGCAGGCACCAGGCTGCGTGCCGATCGCGCATACATCGACCGCGAGCGTGAGCGCACCATCTCGTTGGCTCCGGTCCACCAATGCTTCATCGCAAGCCGTCGAAATCCCCGGGTGCCAAGCGTCTCACGGAAATCGCCCCAATTGGCGCGACTGTCCCGGTAATGCTCCCGTCCCAGGGCGAGAACGGCGTTGGGCCCGACCTCGACGCTGTCGTCGATTCTCCTCGTGAAATGAACGCCGAGGAAAGGAAAGCGCGGGTCGGGGACTGGATAGATCAGGGCCCGGACCAGAGGTGCAGCCTCGGGGGCCAGGGTGTAGTACTCGCCGCGAAACGGCACGATCCGAACCTCACTCCGCACCCCTGCCAGCGCGGCCACCCGGTCCGAGTGGAGACCGGCGCAGTTGACCACCACCCGGGCTCGAATCTCAGTGTCTGGCGTCAGAATCCTCGATTCGTCGCCATGTGACGTGATCGCGGTGACCGGTTGGCCGATGAGGATCTTCGCCCCACGAGAGGCCAGGATCGAGGCCAGACGGCCCGCCATCGCCGGGAAGTCCACCACCCCGGCCTCGGGAACGTGGAGGGCGTCGATGCCCACCGCCTCCGGCTCGATCTCGCGCAGACCGTCGCCATCGAGTCGTCTCAGCCCGCTGAGCCCGTTGGCCCTGCCCCGGCGCTCCAACTCGTCGAGCGGTGAGACCTCGGACGGTTGAGTGGCAATCACCAACTTGCCCGATCGACGAAACGGAATCCCCTCGTTCGCACAGAGCTCTTCGAGCATGTGCCGCCCCTCGACGCAGAGGCGAGCCTTCAGCGAGCCGGGCCGGTAATAGAGACCGGAGTGCGCCACCCCGCTGTTGTGGCTGCTCTGGTGAGCGGCGACCCCGTCCTTGTCGACGATCACCAAGTCGATGCCAGGGTTACTCTCGCTGAGCGCTTTTCCCACCCCGAGCCCGACCAGGCCGGCCCCGATGATGCACACGTCATAGGCCACGCAACGACCTGATTCTTGTCATGACCTGTGACTCCTGGGGGGCAGGCGTGAGCTTAACCACGGGGACCGGGGTGCTCAGTCTCACTGCACAGCGGCCCTCTGAAGTGGGTTAGGATCGGCTCACTCTCTCAAACAGGAGCAGGTCGATGGCCGATGGAGCAGTTTTGATCGTTGGCGGCACGGGCGGCATCGGCCGCGAGCTGGCGCGCCACTATCTGAATGAGGATCGGGACGTCATCATCACTGGTCGCGACCCGGAGAAGGCCGCGGTCATCGCCTCCGAGCTCGGGAATGGGGCGACCGGCCTCGGATTCGACCTCGGCAAGCCGGGGACGATCGGTGAAGCACTCCAAAGCGTGGGGACCGTCGACAAACTGGTGTTGAGCGCCATCGACCGCGACAACAACCCGGTCCGCGAATACAATCACGAGAGTGCCGCCAATCTGGCGACGATGAAGGTCGTCGGGTACACCGAGACCATCCACTCTCTCCTCCCCAAGCTCACCGAGGACAGCGCGGTGGTCCTCTTCGGTGGCCGTGCCAAGGACCGTCCCTATCCCGGCTCGACCACGGTGACCGCCGTGAACGGGGCCGTTGCCACCATGATCACGGCTTTTGCCATCGAGCTGGCGCCGATGCGCTTCAATGCGATCCACCCCGGCATCGTCGGTGACAGCCCCTACTGGGAGGGTAAGCAACTCGATGGCGTGCTGGCGCGGACACCCACGAATCGACTGGCCACCATGGACGACGTCGTGGACGCCACCGTCTTCCTTCTCGAGAACCCCTCGGTGAACGGGGTGAATCTCTACGTCGATGGCGGCTGGCTTCTCACCTAGTGGCCCGACCACTGAACATCGCCAACGTCAGTGGCCAGAGCACTAGCCGGCGACGCCGGCGCTCTATCCTCGCCGACATGGCGGACCCGTCACTTGACTGAGGAACTGGACGGAATCGGCGATCGGCTACGCGCCGAGCGAACCAGGGCCGGAATCAGCCAGCGCGAGCTGGCTCGACGACTGGGGCTCTCCGCGAGTCTGATCTCCCAACTCGAGAGCGGTCTCTCCAAGCCGTCGGTCGGGACTCTCTACGCCATCGTCACCGAGCTCGACCTCTCCCTCGACAAACTGCTTCGCAGGGATGAGCACCCGCGGCTCGACCACGCCGAGGAGAGCCCGGCGGGCGACATCACGCGGCCCAATCCCCTTGTCCACCCGGACCAGAGAAAGACGATCGAACTGGCCTCGGGTGTGCGTTGGGAGCAGTTGTCCTCGGACACCGAGAACGGGGTGGACTTCCTCCACGCCATCTACGAGGTGGGCGGCGCGTCGACACCGGACGAGTCGCTGATGCGGCACCACGGCCGCGAGTACGGGTATGTGATCTCCGGGCGAATGGGGATCCAGCTCGGATTCGACCACTTCGAGCTGGAGCCCGGCGACTCGATCGCTTTCGACTCGACCGAGCCCCACCGCCTCTTCAATCTCGGCGACGAGCCGGTGCACGCGATTTGGTTCGTGGTGGGCCGCGGCGCCGACGATCGAGCATCGACGGACCGTTAGTGCTCCACTAGGTTTGCCCGGGTGAGCGACGGGCGCAGCGACGGTGAGTTGGTGCTGGTCACCGGGGCAACCGGGTTCATCGCGGCCGAGATCGTCCACCGGCTCCTCGATGCCGGGTACCGGGTGCGGGGCACGGTGCGTGACCTCGACAAGACCAAAGCCGATGGTCATCTGACCGGTTTTCCCGGCGCCGACGAGCGGCTGGAATTGGTCGAGGCCGATCTCCTCACCCCACACGCCTTCGACACGGCGGTGAAGGGATGCGCGTCGGTCATCCACACCGCCTCCCCTTATGTCATCGATGTCGACGACCCGCAGCGAGACCTGGTCGACCCTGCTGTCATGGGAACCAGGTCGATCCTCGAGGCTTGCCATGGCGCCGAAGGGATCCGGCGCTTGATCCTCACCTCATCGGTGGCGGCCATCACCGATCGGGCGGATGGCCATGTCAACACCGAGGACGATTGGAATACGAGCTCGTCGCTGACCTGGAACCCCTACCACTACTCGAAGACCCTCGCCGAACGTGCTGCCTGGGACTTCATGGAGGAGAGCCGCCCTGACTTCGATCTGGTAGTAATCAACCCCTTCTACGTGATCGGCCCCTCGCTGGTGCCCGGGCTCAACACCAGCCACACCTTCTTCGCCAGCTTCACCAACGGTCGGTTGCCGGCCATCCTGGCGCTCGAATGGCCGTTCGTCGACGTCCGGGATGTGGCCCAGGCTCACATCAGGGCCCTGGAGATGCCGGCGGCCTCCGGCCGTCACATCGTTGCCGCCGAAACCTGGTCGATGCGCGAGGTGATCGATCACTTGCGAGGCAACGGATGGGGCGACCGTTACCGGCTGCCTTCGCTGAGCCTCGACCGTGGAATGGGTGTCCCGCTGAGCCGATTGCTGGTCAGCTTCCAGCCCGACGGCACCCGCTCCTACATGAGGAGCCATCTCGGGGGTCACATGAGATTCGACAACTCCAAGGCACGCGACGAGTTGGGGATCGAGTTCAGGGACGTCGGCCAGACCATCCTGGAGACCATGGAGGACCTCGATCGCTGGGGTCATCTGGGCAAGAGGCGATAGCCACCGTGGAGCACCACGCCGATTTCGCCGTGCCCGTCAGCCAGAAGCTGGACGTGGAAACCGTCGCTGATCCCGGAGACGGCCTGCCCAAGATCGCCGGCCGAGTGATCGCCCTCGGCTGGTGGGTCGAGCCCGCTTCGAACGACACCGACCATGTCGCGGCGGGCACGCTGTACCTGGTCGCAGACCAGCGTCGGACCCGTCCTTACTGGGTCAAACAGGCCGATCTGATCGCCATCCGGTTGGTCGAATAGCGGTGACGCCGGCCTCGGGTTGCCAAGCTGCCACGATCACAGTCACTCACGGCACCCACTGCTCCATGATCGAGGTTGCCTCGCCGTCGATCATGTCGAGCCAGACACCGAAGTAGTAGCCCCTGCTGCTCGCGGCCACGGTCCATTCCTCGAATGTGCCCTCCGTCTCAGAGGTGGGGTCGCCGGTCGGGTAGTACACCACGTCGGCATCGGACCAAACCACGATCTGACGGGTCTGATCGTCCTGGTTCCTCACGTAGTAGTCGTTGGGTGGGGGCGACTCGGCGCCGTCCTCCGCCGCGGCGTCGATTGCCGCCTGGCCGCTGAACCAGCAGGCGAGGTCGAATTCGATGCTGTCCACGGCGGTGCTCACCACGAACCCGAACCAGTGTCCCTCCGGCAACGAGTTGGCGGTGCCGGGAGTGCAGCCCGAGCCATCCGAGCCGTCCTCATTGGCAGATGACGTGGTTGTGATCTCCACGATGGTGGTGGTGGTCCCGGCAGCAACGGACGTGGACGTCACCGCTGGCGCCGATGTCGTGGTCTCCAATGCAGTGGTGGTCGATTCGGTCTCGGTAGTTGTCACTTCCGGCTCCCCGGTGGGACCGCCGCATGCGACGATCAGCAATCCCAGAGCCGCCACAACTACGGTCGCTCTTCTCGAGTGCATGACGTTGGATGCTCGCTCTTGCTCGGTGATCAGATCGGCGCCTGAAATCTACACCGGGATGCGGTCCCATTTGGCGGATGGGTCGCCCACGGAGTCGATCATCCCACCACCCTGAGCCCGGCCTCCGGCAACTCCCGAACCGCCTCCTCCACCGGAGCCACGCCGTCGACATCGATGCGCCCGCTCTGCTCACTGATCCTGGTCAACTGCGGGGCCACCCTGCTCCCCCAGGAGCCGACAGCACCATTGAACGCCTTCACCGCCCCGGTCAGACCGGCGCCCACCCCCTGGAGATGACCGACGAATGTGGTCATCCTCTTGTGCAACTCCCGGGCGTCGTCGAGGATCCGGTCCGCCTGCTGCAGGGCCTTGAACTCGGTGAGCAGGGCACCGACGTTCAACAGCAAGGCATAGAGGGCACTGGGACCGGCGATGATCACCCGGCTCGCCATGAGCCGATCGATGAGCTCGGGATGTGCTGCCGCCGCCGCCTCGTACACCGCCTGCGACGGCAGGTACATCACCACATACCCACCCGAGGCCATCTCGGCGTATCCCTTGGTCGCCAGGCTCTTTCCCACCCGCTCCAGCTCCTTGCCCTGCTCGCCGAGCAGCCGCCGGCGGCGCTCAGGGTCCTCTTCGGCCAGAGCCTCGACGAACCGGGCAGTGGGGAACTTGGCGTCGATGACGATGTTCCGCCCCCCGGGAAGATGGACCACGGCGTCCGGCTTGACGTCTCCCCCATTGACCTGACAGGTGAAGTCACGACCCTCGACCAGCCCGCCCTGCTCGAAGATCCGCTTCATCCCGATCTCGGCCCAGCCGCCACGGGCCCGGTCGTTGGTGAAGAGGGCGGTGATCCCGTGCATCTGGGCTCCGATTCCCTGCACCTGCTCGTGGAGAGCGGCCTCGCGGCCGGTCACCGACTCCTGAAGCGCTGCGAGCTTGGTGTCGAGTTGTTCGATCTGAGCACCGAAGGCTCCCTCACGATTGGCCAGCACTGCCTGCATCTGGTCGAGACGCCGTGAGATGTCGGCCTCCGGCTTCTCCGAGTCGACATCCGGCTCCCGTCTGCGGTTGACCACCAAGACGACGACCAGGCCGATGATGCCCAAGACCGCCAGGGCCGCCATCGACATCGTGATGATCGGGGTGATTGTCTCGGCGCTCATGTCTCATCCTCTCCTGGTCCTGGTCTGACATCATCCTTCCAGGGCGGGGTGACACTTTTTGCCTAGGGTCAACCAGATGATCCATTCCGACAACCCGTTCCTGCCGGATCGCGGGGATCGCAACCACGCCCGACGCTTCCGCGGGCGCCTCGCCGCAGGGGTGACCATCGTCACCGCCGGAACGGAGACCGAGCGGACCGGGCTCACCGTGTCCTCGTTGATCGTGATCGAAGGAGAGCCCGCAATGGCCCATGTCGTGGCCGGTCCCAGCACCGATCTCTGGTCACTCGTGGCAGAGACCAAGGGCTTCGTCGTGCACATATGCCAGTTCACCCACCATCGCCTGGCGGATGTCTTCGCCGGCCTCTCGCCATCGCCCGGGGGATTGTTCGCCACGGCCGATGCCACGCCGTCCGAGTGGGGCCCGGTGTTGGTCGATCTCCCCGACCGTCTCTACTGCACGTTCGCCTCCCGCGAAGAGATCGGATGGTCGGGTCTGATCGTGGGCACGGTGGACGAGGTCGAGGTGTCGGACCTCACCGACCCGCTGGTCCATTTCCGCAGCGATTACCGCCGCTTGTCCGACTAAGCGAGCCTTAAGCCCAGGCAGATACGTTGTCGGGGTGAGTCACCGGCTCAGCACCGGGTTGGCGGCCATTCTCATGGTCGGCTCCTGTGGGGGAAATGCGGCCCCCGAGGGCCCGGTCCCAGGCGATGTGGCCGACGTGACGGCCTGGGACCGGGTTCTCGATGGGATGACGGATGAGAGTGTCGTGCCGCTGGACACCGCCCTACAGGCATTCGCCTTGGCGATCGGGCCGCTGCCTGGTGTCGAGGCTCCCGAGGGCCAACGGAAGCCGATACCATCCGGGTCCGGCGCGGTGCGCTGGCTGCTCGGCCGTTGGGACGAGCTCACCGCCGAACAGCAGGGAACCGTCACC
>JBOGEU010000857.1:0-7287 GCA_050741995.1 Acidimicrobiia bacterium
TCGAATCAGAGCTGTGGGGCGGCTCGTGGACGGTAGGAGACGAATCGCACATCGGCCTCACCGACGTGGGGATGATCGATTGGCAGATCGCGTGTCCCGGGATCGGCGATCCCGACTTGGTGGTCCACGAGGTTCCCTTCACCCTGATCGACCTCGAAGCGTGGGGGAGCACGATTGCGGATCGGATCGCCGCTTCGGCCGATCCCGGCTCGTTCTCCGAGAGGTTGACGGTCGATGCCGGGCAGCATGCCATCGAGATCCGGGCAGTAACAGTCGAGGATGCCGCAGGTGTCGCCGAGGGCGTTCCACTCGATGCCTGGACCTATGGCGGACCGGTCTCGTCCGGAAGCAGGTAGCAGCCCGTAGACTGGCTCGGTGAAGCGCTTGTCCCCCATCATCATCCTCGGCGCCATCGCCGCCTTTCTCCTGCTCCGTCGTCGTGAGAGCGACGTCGTCGTCCCCGACTCCGCCTGGAACCCAGTCGACCCCTCGTGAAGGTCGGGGTCCTCATCACCGGGGACACCGCGGTCCGGGCGGCTCACTCACTGAGCGCCCACGCGACCGTCGACGAGGTGGTGGTCGTGGGGCCCGCCCGAAGCCGGAGTTTCCGGGTCGTGCCCGATGCGGATGACTGCGACTTTCTCATCGGTACCGGAGCCGAGGCGCCGGCCAAGGCGAGAAATCTCGGGACCCCGCTGATCTGGGACGGGGATGCCGCCGCCGAGGGAGTGGCAGTGTGGGGTGCCTCGCCGGTGGGTCTGGCTCTCGCCCTGGCCGCCCGTGAGCCCGAACCGAAAATCATTGCCGTGGCCCATCCCGACCTCGACGAGGGGTTCGATCACCAGGTGCGCTTCCCGGACCCGATCGATGGGCTCAAGGTGGCCGATGCCACCTTCGGAGGGAGACCGGTTGCCTTGGCCAAGTCGCTCGACCGATTTGCGGCGTGTTTGGCGGTGGGGACGGATCGGCGGGTGACCATCGTCGACGACGGCGCCTTCATGTCCGGAATCGCACTCGCCGCCGGCATCGATGCCGTCGGTGAGACTTCGATCGCGGTTTGGGGCCGGGCGTTGCCCTATCTCCAAGCGGCCATGGCCATGGGTCTGGTGATGGCCGAGGATCGCTAGGAACCGAACAGCCCGCCTTTCTCTGTCTGCGTAGCGCCATATATGGCGCTACGTACCTCAGGTAAGCGTCAGGAGCTGTGGACCCGGGGGCTTTCCTCGGTCGGGATGTCGGCTTGGTCGGGTGGGGGGGTGATGGCGCCGTTGCCGGGGCGGTAGTCGGTCGGTGGGTGGAGTACCTGGCCCGGGGCGGTGGCCACCACCGGGTTGAGCGTCTCCTCGAGCACCACCAGCTCCAGACCACCGACGACGTCGGACACCAGGTTGTACACGATGGCGCCGGCGACGGTGGCTCCGGTCATGGTCACCCACCACACCACGGATCCGAAGATCATCACCCGGAAGAACTGCTCGATGTTGGCGAACGGCTGGGCACCATCGTCGATGAGGGTGATCTCGACCATGAAATCGGTTATCCGCTGCGGGATGCCGGCTCGCTCCAGGACCGACCAGAAGATGACACCGCCCAGAACCAGGGCCAGGGCGAGAACCGCCCATACGACAGCCGATACCTTCAATGCGGTCCAGGGGTCGATCTTGCGGATGATGCGTCGCACGCGTCGGACGGTTGCCATTGCGAGGCTCAGCTCCTGTGGGTTACCGGGGCAGTCTAAAGGGTGCCTGCACTACAGCAACGACTCGCAGGGTCAGGGAGTTCCCACGTCGATTTCGTCTTCGTGGACGATGGCAATGGCGGTCAGCTCGTTGCCGTTCCCGACATCGATCACCTTCACCCCTGTGGAGTCCCGCTTCTGCTTGCTGATCTTGGCCACCGGGGTCCGGATCGCGACCCCGGCCGACGAGATCAGGAATACCTCGTCGTCCTTGGAGACGGCACGACCCCCGACCAGGCTCCCCCGGACCCGGGTCAGCTTGAAGGCCTTCACCCCCAAGCCGCCTCGCGTCTGACGACGGAACTCGGTGATGCTGGTCCGCTTCCCGTAACCCGCCGAGGTCACGAGGAGGACCTCGTCGCCTTGGGCATTGGACACTGCCGCCACCACCCGGTCACCTTCGCGGAGCCTGATCCCACGCACCCCCTGGGTGCTGCGGCCCATGCTCCGCAGGTCGGCTTCCTTGAACCTGATCCCCATGCCTTCCCTGGTGAAGATGAGCATGTCGTTCTCCCCCTTGGTGGTGCGCACCGACACCAGCTCGTCATCACCGACCAGTTTGATGGCAACCAGGGTCTGGTTTCTCGAGTCGTACTCCTTGAACTCGGTCTTCTTGGCCACACCTTGCTTGGTGACCATCACCAGATAGCGACCGGTCTCGTAGTCACGGGTGTCGATGATCGCCTGCACCGTCTCCTCCGGCTCGAGGGGCAGCACCGACTGAGCGAGCACACCCTTGGCAGTCCTCGACTGACGTGGGATGCCATGTGCCTTGAGCCGGTGGACCAAGCCCTTGTTGGTGAAGAACAGGAGATAGGCGTGGGCTGTGGTGTGAACCATGTGCTGGATCACATCCTCTTCGTGGACCTCGGCCGCCTTGACCCCGCGTCCACCGCGTCCCTGGGTGCGATAGGTCGACGCCGGGACCGACTTGATGTACCCGCCTTGGGAAACGGTGACGATCAGCTCGTCGTCGGCGATCAGGTCCTCGAGGGACAGGTCTCCCTCGTCGGGGATGACCCGGCTCCTTCGAGGCTCGCCGAATGTGGACCGGATCTCACTCAGCTCCTCTTTGATGATGCCCCAGCGGATGCGCGGGTCGGCGAGGATCTTCTCGAGCTCCGCAATCAGCTCATGCAGCTCGGCCAGCTCGGTCCGCAGCTTGTCGACCTCCAGCGCGGTGAGCCGACGCAACGGCATGTCGAGGATGGCATTGGCCTGGATCTCGGACAACTCGAATCGGGCTATGAGGTTGGCGCGGGCGTCGGCGGTGTCGGCCGAGCCCCTGATCAGCTTTATCACCTCGTCGATGTTGTCGACGGCGATGATCAGGCCCTCGAGGATGTGGGCCCGGGCCCTTGCCTCGTCGAGACGGAACTGGGTGCGTCGCCCCACCACTTCCATCTGGTGGTCGAGGTAGTAGCCGACCATCGCCGCGAGGTCGAGGGTGCGGGGCACGCCGTCGACCAGGGAGACCATGTTGTAACCGAAGGAGTCCTGGAGCGGGGTGTTCTTGTAGAGCTGGTTGAGGACCACCTGGGGCACGGCACTCGCCTTCAGCTCGATCACCAGACGGGTGCCCACCCGGTCGGAGGTCTCGTTGCGCACCTCGGCGATCCCCTCGAGCCGCTTCCCGTCGACCAGTTCCTTGATCTTGGACACGATCCGCTCGATCGAGACCTGATACGGCAACTCGGTGGCGATGATGGCGGTGCGGCCCTTGCGGATCTCCTGGACGTCGCACACCGCCCGAATCTTCACCGAGCCGCGACCGGTGGTCAGGGCGTCCCTGACGCCGCTGATGCCGACCAGAAAGCCCCCGGTCGGGAAATCGGGCCCCTTGACGAACTGCAACAACTCCTCCGACGTGGCATCGGGATTGTCGATCACGTGCAGACAGGCGTCGATCACCTCACCCAGGTTGTGGGGCGGGATGTTGGTTGCCATCCCCACTGCGATCCCCTGGGAGCCGTTTACCAGCAGGTTGGGGAACCGGGCGGGGAGCACCGTCGGCTGTTGCATCTCCCCTGAGTAGTTGTCCTCGAACTCGACGGTGTTCTCCCGAATCCCGTCGAGGAGATGGTTGGACAGCTTGGTGAGACGGCACTCCGTGTAGCGGGCGGCCCCGGGCGGGTCGTCGATGGTGCCGAAATTGCCCTGAGGATCGATGAGGAGATGCCGCATCGAGAAGTCCTGGCCCATCCTGACCAGGGCGTCGTAGATCGCCTGGTCACCGTGGGGGTGGTAATTCCCCATCACGTCGCCGACCACCTTGGAGCACTTGCGATGGGCCGAACCGGCGGTGATGTTGTTCTCGAACATCGAGTAGATGATCCGCCGCTGCACTGGCTTCAGCCCGTCACGAACGTCGGGCAGGGCCCGCGACACGATGACCGACATCGCATAGTCGACGAAGCTCTGCTCCATCTCGTCGGTGATCTCCACCTGGGGCACTCCCCCGTTTGTCGGTTTGTCTTGGGTCATGGTTCAGATGTCGAGGAATCGGACGTCGTCTGCGTTCTGTTGGATGAATGCCTTGCGTGAGGCGACGTCGTCACCCATCAGGGTCACGAACACCTCCTCGGCAAGGGTCGCATCCTCCATATCGACCTGGAGCAGGATCCGGGTTTGAGGATTCATCGTGGTCTCCCACAGCTCCTGGGCATTCATCTCGGCCAGACCCTTGAACCGGGTCGGCTTCACCTTCGGGTGCTCCTTCTTGAAGTCGTCGAGGGCGTCGTCATCCTTGAGATAGTGCACCTTGGAACCCACCTTCACCCGGTAGAGCGGGGGCTGGGCGATGTAGACGTAGCCATATTCGATCAGCGGCTTCATGTGGCGGAACAACAGGGTGAGGAGCAGGGTCCGGATGTGCGCCCCGTCGACATCGGCGTCGGCGAGGAGGACGATCTTGTGATAGCGGGACTTCTCGATGTCGAAGTCGTCACCGATCCCGGTCCCCATCGCGGTGAAGATGTCCTGGACCTCGGTGTTCTGCAACGCCTTGGCCAGCCGCGCCTTCTCCACGTTGAGGATCTTGCCCCTGATGGGCAGAATGGCCTGGGTGACCGAGTCACGGGCCGACTTGGCCGGCCCTGCCGCCGACTTCCCCTCCACGATGAAAAGCTCCGACTCGGCGGGGTCGCGGCTCGAGCAGTCGGCCAGCTTGTCGGGAAGGCCACCCGACTCCAGACCCGACTTGCGCCGGGTCAGCTCCCGGGCCTTACGCGCCGCTTCCCGGGCCTTGGCCGCCCCAACGCACTTGTCGACGATGCGTCGGGCCTCGGGTGAGTAGCGCTCCAGCCACTCCGGCAGCTTGCGATTGAGCGCCTTCTCCACATAGGAGCGGATCTCGGTGTTGCCGAGCTTGGTCTTGGTCTGACCCTCGAATTGCGGCTCTTTCACCCGGACCGAGATCACCGCGGTGAGACCCTCCCGGACATCCTCACCGGTCAGGTTCTCGTCCTTGTCCTTGAGGATGCCCTTGGAGCGGGCGAAGTCGTTGATCGCCTTGGTCAGCGCCTTGCGGAAGCCCTCCTCATGGGTGCCGCCTTCGTGGGTGTTGATGTTGTTGGCGAAAGAGAGCACCGATTCGGTGTACGAGGTCGTCCATTGCATGGCCAACTCGAGCTCTGCATCGTCCCCTTCGTCGATCAGGTCGATGATGTGGGCGTGGAGCGGCTCGCGCTTCGAGTTCAAGTGCTTGACGAAGTCGACCAGGCCACCCTTGTAGTGAAAGACCTCGGTGCGCTGCTCCTCACGCTGGTCGGTGAGGGTGATCTCGAGGCCCCGGTTGAGGAAGGCGGTCTCACGAAGCCTCGACGCCACGATGTCGTAGTCGAAGGTGGTCGTCTCCTGGAAGGTCTCCTGGCTCGGCCAGAAACGGATGGTGGTCCCGCTCTTCTTGATCGGCTTGACCTTCTTCGGATCACGGGTCCTGGGCGCGCCGTCCCTGAACTCCTGGACGTACAAGTGGCCGCCGCGCCGGACCTCTGCCTCGAGGCGGGAGGAGAGGGCATTGACCACCGAGACACCGACACCATGGAGACCCCCGGAGACGGTGTAGGCACCCTGCTCGAACTTGCCGCCGGCATGGAGCGTGGTGAGAACGGTGGTCAGGGCCGACCGCTTGGTCTTGGCGACATGCTCGACGGGGATCCCGCGGCCGTCATCGATGACCTCGACCCCACCGTCGGCGAGAAGGGTCACCGCGATCTTGGTGCAGTAACCGGCCATCGCCTCGTCGACCGAGTTGTCCACGACCTCCCAGATGAGGTGATGAAGTCCCCGGGGCCCGGTGGACCCGATATACATGCCGGGACGTCGCTTCACCGCCTCGAGACCCTCGAGAACAGTGATGTCTTTTGCTTCGTAGCTGTCGCGGGTAGCCGTCACGGCCCTCCTTTTGAACCCTCACGCCGGGATCTGATGGACATCCTCACCGGCGACCTGACCGGCTGACCTCGAACCGCCTTTGGGACGAGTTGCACTATTGTCATTTTAGAGGAAATACCTGACAGATCCGAATTCATCAAGGGGTTCGTGACCTCAATGCCGGGCAGGTGAGCGGACCTCGACCCGGTCGATGACCGCCTCTCCGAGACGGGCGGTGATGGCCCTGATCAGATCCGCCGAGCCGTACCTCAGGAAGGCCACCATCGAAGGCGAGCCTGCTTCGACGACCAAGGTTCGGCCCTGGATGAAGAGGGGGGTGGAACGTCCCGCCCAGGGATCACCCGCCAGCTCGTCCCAATCCTTGGTCAGCTTGGACATGACGATGGGGTCGGGCAGCCCGAGCCGGCGGAACAGCGCTTCGAGCGACGCCGCGAACGAGGAGAGGTCGCCCTCGCTCACCGGACCCTCCCCTCCCCGACCTGCCACACCGTGCCCCGGATCGGGACGTCCTCGGGCCGGGCCGAGCTGATCAGGGTCTGGGTGTCGGGGGGAAGCATCTTGGCCAGGGCGACCGCTCGCTCTCCATCCAATTCCGAGAACACGTCGTCGAGGAGGAGGAGCGGCGGCTCGCCGATCACGTCGGCGACGGCCCGGTGCGAGGCCAGCTTCAACGCGAGGGCCATGGTTCTCTGCTCACCCTGACTCCCGTGGGTGCGGGTGTCGCTGCCGTCGATGCGAAACACCGGCTCGTCGCGGTGCGGCCCGACACCGGTGAGCCTCCGCTCGTAATCCGCTCTTCGTGACGACTCCAGGGCCTCGAGGATCGCCTGGGAGAAGTCGGCCGCCGTCAAGCTCAGAGTCAGCTCATCGCCGCCCCAGGAGGTGACGTATCCCATAGAGGCCTTGTTGTTGCTGCGGGCGATCTCCTCGTATGCCAGGTCGAGAAGTGAGGAAAGGGTTTCGATGACACGGGACCGGCGAGCCATGACCCTCCCTCCCGATTGCGATAGACGCGAGTCCCAGACCGACAACGTGGCGTCGTCCTTGTCCCCGGACTTGAGGAAGGCGTTTCGCTGCCGGAGCGACCGGTCGAAGTCGCCCTGGTCGACATAGGCCGCGGGCCAGAGCTGGACCGCCACCGTGTCCAACAAGTC
>JBOGEU010000858.1:0-4084 GCA_050741995.1 Acidimicrobiia bacterium
TGACCTCTCAGTGGCTGACGCTGGGGGGGCAGGACTCGAACCCGCTCTTACAGGACCAAAACCTGCCGTGCTACCGGTTACACCACCCCCCAATTGGGGCTGACACAGGTTACCGGCGATCCCGAACTCGGACCCGCTCTCACCGGACCCCGCATACCTACGGTGCTACCGGTCACACCACCCCCCAAGAAAGGGCAGACACCGGTTACCGGCGATCCCAGCTCCCCCGCTCTCAGATGACCCTTACCTGAGGTACGTAGCGCCAATAGTGGCGCTACGACGACAGAGAAACCGTGCGGGCGAAGAGGGGCATACTTCTTTGTACCCGTAGCGCCATATATGGCGCCACGTACCTCAGGTACGCGCCCTCACCTCATCGAGGTCGACGGCTTGACCTGTGGCTGCGCTCTCGACGATCCCCTTGAGGATGGCGACCGCTTCCAGGGCTTCGGGGCCACCGGTCTCGGGTGGCGATCCGTTGCGGACATTGGCGGCGAACTCCACCAATTGGTCCTTGACCGTATCCAGGGTCTCGACGGGCTGTTCGCTGCGGTCTTTCTCCCCTGTGCGCTGGAAGTAGAACCGCTCTCCGTCTACCTCGTTCCATGCCGCCGCCTCGGTTCCCCACACCGCGGTCCGGGCGATGTCGGGGATCACCATCGTCGTCGCCAGCACCGCCAACGGGCCACTGTGGAACTCGAGGGTGGCGGTGGTGGCATCGTCCAGATAGCGGAGACCGATGATCTTCTTGCTGAAGGCGGCCACCCGGACCGCCGGGCCCAGCAGGTAAACCAGGTTTTCGGCCATGTGGACCCCGAGACCGGTCATCCCACCGGCCGGGCTCTCGGCCGGATCACCACGCCAGCCTGTCCTGGGATCGAGGCCCTTTGGATAGGAGAGATTTGCCTCGGCATAGTGGATCATCCCCAACTCCCCCGACTCGACCAACTGCTTGAGACGTCGGGTCGCCGGCTGTCGACGCCTGTTGTGACCGACCTGAAGGACGACCCCGGCCACCTCTGCCGCCCGGATCGCCCGCTTGGCCTCGGCGACGGTAAGGGTGAAGGGCTTCTCGACGAAGACATGCTTGCCCGCGGCCGCGGCCTCAACGACCAGGTCGGCGTGAGTCGAATGGGGAGTGGCGATCATCACCGCATCGATCTCGGAGTCGGAGAGGAGGTCGTCGAGCGAGCCGGCGGGCCGTGCGCCATGAGTCGAGGCAAACTCGCTTCGCTGCTCCTCGCTGCGCGCGTAGCAAGCCGCGATGTCCAGCCCGGCATGGCGGCCTTTTTCGGCGAGATTCCCTCCCCACCAGCCAAGTCCGATCGAGGCCACCCTCACCGGTTCCACCTGGTCCCCCATCCGGATATGGTTCGTTTTGACGCTTTCCTAATACTCGGTATTCTACATAGTGCAGGACAAACGGCTATTTCTGACTGCCTTGAGCACAGGCCCACCGCAGTGCATCGGACAACAGGAGGAGAAGAGTCAAGTGACCTTCATCACACGCAAACGCCACCACGAGGCAGGCGAGCCGCCTCGACACAAGCCAACCACCAAACCCCGGATGCTCGCCCTTCTATTGGTGCTCGGGCTGATATTCGCCGCCTGTGCCGCCGAGGAGGGCACCGACACCACAGCAGCAGGTGGAGATACCGAGACCACCGAGGGCGGCGACACCGGGACCACTTCGGGCGGCGACGGGGGCGAGGAGATCACGCTCAATGTGTGGGTCACCCGTGATTACTACATCCCGCCGGACAATTTCGAGAGCTTCACCGCGGACCATCCCGGTGTCAACGTGGAGTGGAACCTCCAGGCCAACGACGACATCCTGCAGCAGTTCCTGAGGATGCGCGACGCCGGTCAGCCGCTGCCCGATATCGTCGGCGCCGAGGACTCGTTCCTGATCGCCAACTACGTCGAGGCGGGTCTCATCGGCTCCCACGACGAGATCGCCGCCACGTGGCAGGAACAGGACCCCGAACAGTACGACCTTCTGCTGCCGCTGGTCTGGGACGAGACCGCCATCGACGGCGTGAAATACGGCGCATCGATAACTGCCAACTTCGACATCCTCTACTACAACACGGAATGGTTCGCCGAGGCAGGGGTCGAGGCGCCCTTCGAGACGCTCGATGACGTCCTGGATGCGATGCGCGCCATGAAAGCGGCACGACCGGACTCGATCCCGTTCACGGTTCAGGCTCGGGCCGGTGATGGCGTCACCACGTTGAAGACGGTGCTGGCTGCGTCCGGCGCCCCATTCGACGGCGCGGTGCCGGACCTCACCTCGGAGGGTGGGCTCTACGCCATCAACTGGTTCCTCCAGGCAGCGAACGAGGATCTGCTCCCGCCGGATGCGATCGCTTGGGGCGAGGATGAGGCTCGTGGCGCCTTCGTCTCAGGTGACGCCGGGTTGATCCTCGACGGGTTCACCACTGCCAAGGACTTCGATCTCCCCGACCAGGGATTCATCTACCCCGACCAGTGGAATCTCACGCCGGTGCCCCTTTCCCAGTCGGGTGGCGGGGCCGATGGCGTCGCTCTGTCCGCAGCGCGGACATGGGCCGTGGTCGAAGGCACCGAGCATCCCGATGAGGCGGCGCTCATCCTTCGCTACATCGCCGGCACCGACAATCTCATCGATGCCGCGGGGAACGGCTCGGTGCCGATGAGACAGACCGAGGCGATAAACGACCCGAGGCTCACCGAGATCTGGCCATTCTTCAACGACGACCTCAAGGCGGCATACCTGGGGAGCACCCCGACTCCCGCAGGGCCCAATGCCGGCGAGGTGGAGGGAATCCTGGAGCAGATGTTCGGAGAGATCGTGGTGGGCACCGACAAGACAGCCGATGAGCTGGCTGCCCAGTACCAACCGATACTCGACGAATCATAAGCAGCCGGTGGTGCCCGGTCGGGATGCCCACCAAAGCGACAATCCAGCGCACCCGTGCCGACCGGCACGGGTGCGCCGTGGCATGAGAGGAGTCGAGTCGGTGGTCGATCGATGACCGCAACCATCCTCAAGCGAAAACAGCGGGGACCGCGACGGCGGCGAAGCGGTGTCGGCCGAGACAGCAATTCGATAATCGGGCAGGGCCGGGCGACGCCATACCTGTTCAGCCTGCCGTCGATCCTCCTCGTCGCCGCCGTCCTCGGTTTCCCTGTCCTCTACGGTGTCTGGCAGAGCCTCTACACCCGGGAGACCCTGGGCGCACCTCTGAATTACGTCGGCTTCGACAACTACCTTCGGATGTTCGGATCGCCCGCCTTCTGGCATGCCTTCAACAGGACGGCGATCTTCGTATTCGGATCCCTGATCCTGGGCACGGCCCTCGGCCTCATCTTCTCCTTCGCACTGTTCAGGGTGGTGGGGCGTCTCCGCTTCCTGAGGGCGGTGACAGTGGCGCCGTACATCATCTCGAACGTGGCCGCGGCGGTGATGTTCCGGATCCTGTTCAACGGCCAATTCGGCCTCCTCAATCAGAGCATCGAGTTCTTTGGCCTGGACGGGCCTTCCTGGCTGGCTGACCCTGCCCTCGCCATGCTGGTGGTGATCATCACCCAGGTCTGGACCGATCTGCCGCTGACCATCCTCGTGCTCCTCGGTGGCCTGATGACCATCGACAGGTCCTACCTCGATGCCGCCCTGGTCGACGGCGCCAGGGGATGGACGAGGGCGCGGCACCTCACAATCCCTCTCCTGGCTCCCCAACTCCTGATCAGCACCGTGTGGCTCAGCTACTCGACGCTGACCGGTCTCGGCGTGGTGCTGGCCATGACCGGTGGCGGCCCGCTGAAAGCCACCCAGACGATGGCCATGGAGATGTACACGGTGGCGTTCAGGAACCTCGAGTTCGAGCCGGCATTGGCGATCGCCACCTTCATCCTGATCCTCAACGCAGTCCTCACCCTCCTCTATGTCTTCGTCGGCCGACGCTACGAGTACGAGCAATGAGCGACATCCGCAGAGACGAAGAGCCACCGCTCGCTGCGGCCACCGCCCGAGCGGCAGGAGCAGTCATCGGCCCGACTCCCGAGCGTCTGCGAACCGCCGGGAGTGGGGTGTGCCGAGGGC
>JBOGEU010000859.1:0-1067 GCA_050741995.1 Acidimicrobiia bacterium
GCCGGGGGCACTTTGATCTGTTGACGAACGCAACCCTACCACGGTGTGTCGCGTTCGTCAACTACAGTTCGTGCTGTGCTGATCGACACCGACCAACTTGTCGACCTCGCAGAGACGGCGGCCCTGATCGGGATCGACAACCCGCGGGGCGTGAGTGTCTATCGACGCCGATACGACGACTTCCCGGCTCCGGTCATTGCGAAGGGGCGGTGCGTGCTCTGGCTCCGCTCGGACGTTGAGGCATGGGCCCGGGAGACGGGGCGGCTGTAGCTGGTCACAGTTTGGTCACGTCAGCACCGCTAACGAGCCGCAGGAGCCATGACCAGCCAGCACGGTGGTCCCATGGTTTCCCTCGTCAGAGCCACTGGACCGCATCTGGCCGAACCCTTCCGTATGACGGGGAAATGACTGGGGGTCAAGGGGTCGCGGGTTCAAGTCCCGCCAGCCCGACCAGCAGTGACCAGGGCTTCGGCCCTGATCACTCATCGTCGCGGGCATCCTCGCTCGGGCTAGGGGAGCCAGAACGAGCGGCTCATACTGGCTGAGGTTGTCCTTACTACAGGCGAAGCCAATGAGCTCGTGCGACGGATGACGGCTCCTCGCCCGGTGACCCTGGCCGGATCCCGCCCGCCGACCGGCCTTGGCCTATCCACCGACAGGCGTCGAACCGGGCCGGTGGGAGGAGCGGCGAGCCTACTCGTAGGCCAGTTGGGGGGTGATCGGTCGTCGGGCGAGGAGTCTGGCGGGGATGGCGGCGATGAGGCCGTACAGCGTCAGGGCGGCCAGGATGGTGGCGACGTAGGTGAGGGGGGTGAGTCCGATCGGGGCGATCCCACCTCGGATGGACTCGTAGAACGCCATCCCGAGGGGGATGCCGAGGCCGCACGCGAGGAGGCAGGCGGTCAGCTGGGCGACGAGGAAGGCCGTGACGGTCTGGCCCGGGGTGCTGCCGATCGTGCGCAGGATGGCGTGGTTGCGGGCGTGGTCCTGGGCGGCGAACACGGCAGCGACGGTGGCGTTGATCAGGGCGAGGGTGATGAGGAAGGCAGCGACGGTGAATCCGAGGC
>JBOGEU010000860.1:0-1333 GCA_050741995.1 Acidimicrobiia bacterium
AGCTCGCCGAGCCGCGATTCGTCGAGGTGGCGAGGTCGACGATCGGGTACCTGTTGAACGACCTTCGCCATCCCGAGGGCGGGTTCTTCTCCGCGGAGGACGCAGACTCCGAGGGGGTCGAGGGAAAGTTCTACGTCTGGACCACCGATGAGCTGGAGCAGGTGCTGGGTCCGGAAGACGGCGCCGAGGCGGCCCGATTCTTCGGGGCCACACCGCACGGGAACTTCGAAGGGTCCAACATCCTCTATCGCCCAACTGTCGAGCCCTGGACCGATCGGCTCGATTCGATCAGGTCCCGTCTCCTCGAGGAGCGCGCCACCAGGGTGAGACCCGGCCTCGACGACAAGGTGGTTGCGTCGTGGAATGGATTGGCGCTCAGGGCCCTGGCCGAGGCCGGGGCCGCACTTGGTGACACCGGATACCTCGATGCGGCAAGGGAGACTGCCCGGTTCGTCCTCGATCGAATGGTGGTCGATGGTCAACTCCGCCGGTCCTGGCGGGAGGGGCGCGCCGGCGTGGCCGGGTTCCTGGACGATCATGCCGCCGTGGCCCTGGGTCTGTTTGCGCTCTATGCGGCCACCGGCGAGTACCAATGGTACGACGCAGCCGAGCGTCTCACGACCGAGATCCCGGAGCGGTTTGCCGACCCGGAAGGCGGCTTCTTCGACACTCCCGTCGACGGTGAGGACCTGATCAAGCGACCCAAGAGCCCGGCGGACAACCCGCATCCGTCGGGCAACGGCCTCGCCGCCGAGGCGCTCCTCACCATCTCCTCGTACACCGCCGATCCCGGGATGCGTGGCCACGCCGTGGCCACGCTGCAGGCTTCCGGGCTGCTCATGGAGCGATACCCCTCGATGGTGGGGCATCATCTGGGTGTCCTCCACGCCCTTCTCACCGGCCGGGAACTGGCCATCGTCGGGCCCGGCTGGCCGCACCTGGCCCGGGTCTACTGGGACCGGTTCCGCCCCAATGTGGTGCTCGCCCCGTCCCCGACCGGAGAGGAGCCGATCCCCCTCCTCGAGGACAGGGCGCAACCGGGGAAAACCCTGGCCTACCTCTGTCACGACCATGTCTGCGACCTCCCGACCGCCGACCGGGGGGAGCTGATGGAGATGTTGGGACGGCTCTCCCAATGAATTCCGGACGGCGAGAGCCCGCTGCAATGCGGAGGCCATGACCGACGGGACATGGCCGGCCTAGAGATGCCGGTCAGGCCGGCTGGCCGACCCCGAGCGGGACCTGGAGGGCGTGGGCCGAGGCGAGGACGTATGTGATCCAGAGGGTGTCGGCGAGGAGGAGATGGAGGAGCTGCATCCAGACCGGGACTCCG
>JBOGEU010000861.1:0-1277 GCA_050741995.1 Acidimicrobiia bacterium
CAGGGTGCCCGCCGGACCTGACATCGAGACCTCCTCCTCGGCGAACATCCCGACTGGGAGGTAGTTCGTGATGTCGTGATCCCCTTCGACTGGCCAATACGGAACGCTCTCACCGACAGACAGTGGAACGACCTTGGTAGGGCCGTCCTCGTCGCCGACGTCTGACAGGAGGATCCAACTCTCCATCTGCGTGGCCGGCTGGGAGCGCTTGGGCACGACGAGGCTGTGGTTGACGAAATCGCGGTGGTGGCGCTGCTCGTATTCGACGGCCCCGGCGTACTTGGCCCACAGCTCCGCCTCATAGAGCCGCAGGTCGGCCGAACCAAGGAAGCGCTCCGCCAGGTCGAGCAGATCGGGGTGGAAGGCCAGTCGGTTCAGGCTCCACGATCGCCACGGTCCGCCGACGATGCCGGCCCACTGGTCGGTTGCCAGCCAGGCATGATCGGCCGGGTCGGCGAAGTACTCCTCGGGCCGCGGGTAGTGCAGCCACAAAGCTTCCTGGGCCGCCGCCAGCTCGTCAGCCTCGAGGAAGCCCTCGAACGCCAGAAAGCCCCGCTCCCGCAGATCCGCCAAACAACGGTTCGGCACCCTCATCGCCGCCGCAAGCTAACCGCCTCGCCGTTCGAACCCCGTCCCATTTCGACCTCCGCGTGACAAGGCCAACGTTCTCCTCGATCATGGCGCGGGGTACTACGTCACGACCGGCCTGCTGTGGTGCATAGGGCTCACCATCCTGTTCGGCGCTGTCGCGACGGCGATGTACGGGCGCACACGCGGTCACCGTGTATCGCAGCCCACCCGAAACCTGTGAAGGGCGGCCTCTGTTGACGTCGCACACAGATGGGGATTTCGAGCGGGCACGAACCGCCCCAATCCCATCGGTCTTCACGACGTGGAGGTCGTCACCATCGGATGGAGACCGGATCCAAGTCTCGAGCCGGTCAATGTCACCCGTGGTCGACATCAAGCCGTCCTCGGCAGACCGAGGGTTACTCCCGTCGGGCACGGTTCGGGCCGACAGGTCGGTGCATCGTGATGAGTGGTGGGCCGCCGGGAAGAACCTCGATTGGGGGTTCGACGACGACGAAGTCGAAGCGTTGGTAGTAGGCGAGGTTGGCGGGGTCGGATGTCTCGAGCCGGCATGTCACGCGATCGCGGTCGGCGCGTCCGAGCACGGGCTCCATGAGTCGGGTTCCCAGTCCCAGGCGTTGGTGGTCCGGTCGGACGGACAGCACGACGAGGTACCAGTGATGGTTCTCGCCGGCGTGGTGCTGTTC
>JBOGEU010000862.1:0-1026 GCA_050741995.1 Acidimicrobiia bacterium
CTCGAATATCGGGTACGTCAACGCCGCTTCCTGCGGCCAGTAATTGTGAAGTGTGGGATGGAGCTTGACCATCCTGAAGGTCCCCGTGCCGACCAAGCGCCGAAGCTCGGCCAGGCCTTCGTCGAGACCGAGCCGCGGATTGAGCACGAAGTTACCCGACAACCGCTCGGGGTACTTGGCGACCGCATCGACCACCACCTTGTGCTGGTCTGCGAACGACACGCCGGCCACGGTCGTGGCCCCGATTCGGGGCATCGCGACCGCGCGGTCGACCCGCACCTCCTCACCGAGGACCCTGATCGGCTCGTCCATGAGCGAGATCAGATCGTCCCCGTCGAATCGGGCCTTGCCCCACACCGGGTCCCTGTCGCCAATGTGAACATGTCCGTCGACGATCAAAGCCGGCCCTCCTCGGTAGGGGTATGAGAGCACATCAGGTGCATGACATGGAGAGCCCAAAACCGTATCGGCCGGTGCCAGGTTGCGGCCCCCTGGTCATGCAGCACCTGGCCCGGGTACAGCGGCGACGCCCTCCTGCTCCCACTGTTCGACCACGTCGTCACTGCGGACCACCAACCCGAAGAGGTTGCGCACAGACCGGATGGTCGCCTCGTGGGCCTGGCGCGAGTACGAAGCACAGCAGTCCTCGACGAGATTGACGTGATAGTCGTGAAACAGCCCGTCTCGGAGTGTGCTCTCGACACAGGCCTCGGTGCTGACACCTGTGATCAGCAGCGATTGCCGCTTCAAGCCCCGGAGGACCCAGTCAAGGTCCGTGCCCGCGAAACCGCTGTACCTGTGCTTCACCACCAACGGGTCGGTGGGCGACGGCTCCAACTCGTATGGCTCCGCTCCCCACGTGCCCGTCCAGCAATTGGAAGGCGGGGGATCCTGCGGCGCGAGATCGGGGCCGCGGCGAGCCAACCACGCCTGGGAGTTCGTGGTTTCGTCATGGGTGGTCTGGATCCAGATGACCGGGACGGATGCCGTATGCGCCGCGTGCACCAGACGTCTCAGCCTTGGAAC
>JBOGEU010000863.1:0-1068 GCA_050741995.1 Acidimicrobiia bacterium
GCCGTCGACTGGGCGACGTCGCCCCGTATCCGGCCCGGGCAGGGGCGCCCCTGGGGCCGTCGAACACATGTCGTCGACGTGGAGACAGGCACCTGCCTGCCTCTTTGGTCCTAGAGCTAAAGAAAATCTCGACGCTGCGGGACTCGATGTTCATCCTCGACGGCCTGCTCGAACAGCAGACGGTGCTCGACCCCACCGAGGTGATGGCCGACACCGCCTCATACTCGGACTGGGTGTTCGGCCTGTTCTTCTTGCTCGGCTACCAGTTCAGCCCCCGCCTGGCCGATCTCGGCGAGGCGAGGTTCTGGAGGATCGACCGCCGAGCCGACTACGGGGCGCTCAACGCCCTCGGCCGTCACCGCCTCAACACCGAGCTCGTCGCCGCCAACTGGGAGGACCTGCTCCGGGTGGCCGGCTCGCTCGCCACCGGCAAGGTTAAGCCCTCGGAGTTCCTGCGCACGCTGCGGGGCGTCCCGCGCTCGGCCACCCTGGCCGGCGCGCTCGCCGAGCTCGGCCGCATCCCCAAGACGCTCTACCTGCTCGAGTTCATCGCCAGCCCCACCTACCGTCGGCACATCCTCGTACAGCTCAACCGCCAGGAGGCCCGTCACCGCCTGGCCCGCCGGCTCTTCCATGGCCACCGCGGCCAGCTCCGCCAGGGCTACCGGGAGGGCCAGGAGGACCAGCTGGGAGCGCTCGGGCTGGTGCTCAACATCCTGGTTCTGTGGACCACCCGCTACCTCGAGGCCGCGCTCGACCAGCTCGATCGCACCGGCCACTCGGTCGACACGAACGACGTCGAGCGCCTGTCACCGCTCAAGTTCCGCAACGTGAACCTCCACGGGAGGTACTCGTTCGTGCTGTCCGAGGACGTCGCTCGGGGGGCGCTGCGCCCTCTCCGGGACGGCCGCGAGCCCGACGAGGACGACCTCGACGGCTAAACCCGGTTTTCTGTTCCGTTGCTACTCATAGGCCGACACCCCCCGGAGTTCAGCCAAACTGAAGGGGCTTCAGAGGGAACCCAAGGGTCAATCGGGTCCGGGGCCGACGTTAGCCCTTGGGTTCGTG
>JBOGEU010000864.1:0-1398 GCA_050741995.1 Acidimicrobiia bacterium
ACGCAGGCCCGCTCCCATCACCATGGCGCTGCGACCCAATCGGGAAGGCCTGGTCTCCAGGGAGCGGAGCTTGGTGACGGTCTCCTTGCCCCGTCTGCGACGTACCCGCAGGACGAGGATCATCGCCAAAATCAGAATGACGACGAGGGCGATGCCGCCAACGATCAGCCACGATCTCGTTTCCATGCCGATGCCCAAGCTACAGCCGGTGGCCCGTCAGACCACTAGGCCGTCAGGTCGGCACCGATGCCCGACATGTCCTTGCGAATCACCTGCGACGACCCACCCGGTTCCATCGTCACCCCATAGAGCACGTCGGCGGCCTCCATCGTCTGCTGCTGATGGGTGATGATCAGCAACTGGGCCCGTTGCCGGAACTCGTCGACGATGCGGAGGAAGCGGCGGAGGTTTGAGTCATCGAGCGCAGCCTCGACCTCGTCGAGGACGTAGAACGGGCTGGGACGCGCCTCGAAGATCGAGAAGAGAAAAGCCAGGGCGGCCAGGCTCCGCTCCCCGCCCGAGAGCAGGGTCAGTTGGCTCACCTTCTTCCCCAAGGGCTGGGCATCGATGACCAGGCCGGAGTGGGGGTCATCGGCGTCGGTGAGCCGGATGTGCCCTCGCCCACCGGGGAAGAGCAAGGCAAAATATCGTTGATACGCCTCGGCCACTTCCTTGAACGCCTCCTCGAACCGTTGTTCGATCTCGTCCTCCAGCGCCTTGATCACCTTGCGCAGCTCGGAGCGTGACGATTCGACGTCAGCCATCTGCTCCGAGAGGAACCTGTGCCGCTCGTCCAACTCGGCGTACTCGACCGCGGCGAGCGGATTGATCGGCCCCAGTCTTCGCAGTTGGGCGGCCTTCTCCTCGAGGATCGACCCGAGGTCGGCATCCTCGGGATACCCGGGCCGGGAAGCACCGAGTGCGGCGTCCATTTCTGCGTCGGCGTCGCGCCGGATCCCCTCGATCACGCTCTCCCGCATCAACCGCAGCTCGGTGAGACGAACCTGCAACTCGCCGACCCGTTCCCTTGCCGAGGAAACGGAGCCGCGACGCTCCTCGAACTCGGCCCGGGCCGTCCCCAACTCTGTCACGGTGGCCTCGTGCGCCGAGCGCAGGCCGGCCTGGCGCTCCCGTAGCTCTCCGAGCCTGCGCTGAAGGATGTCCACGGCGCGTTTCGAGTACGCCTCGACCGCCTCGAGAGATGCTGTGTCGGCCCGGGCCATGTCCCCATCGGCGACCCGGCCCAGCTCGGCTTCGATCCGCTCCAGCCGCTCGGTGAGCAGACGACGGCGCTCACCGATGCCACGGAGGGCCGAGGCACGGTCCTGCCATTCGGAGCGGGCCATCTCGCGATCGGCGGCGATCCGGATGCGACGGGACTCGAGCTCCTCCCACATC
>JBOGEU010000865.1:0-2192 GCA_050741995.1 Acidimicrobiia bacterium
GGTCTAGAAAGCGGGGAGGGTCTCGCTCACTCGGTCTGACCCTCTGAGCGGGCGGACCCTTCGGTGTCTTCGAACTGATCCGTCGACCGAGTGAGCCGGGCTCTCCCCGATGGCACAACCGCGTGACCTCAGAGGCGCCTGAGCCAACAGGCCACTCCCTGTCCTGTCCACCCTCCCGGCCGTGCGTGCGACCCCCAACCCGATGAAGACATGGGCCGCATGCCCACCATCGCAGACCTGGTCGGGGACCAACCACTCGATCATGCTGGTCAGCAGCAACGCCGTGAGTGGTGCCGTGCCGAGGACGGCGCCGACGACTTCCTCGCGGCCGGGCACCAGGCCGCCGCTAGTGCCTAACCCCGCTTCGAACTGGTCGCAGGCCCGGCAGAGCATCTCCTGGTGCCACCACCCTGGGTCAGCTCGCCCAAGTCCAGGTGTAGGCGCACCCAGGCGGGGTAGCCACCGAGCGTGACGGTGCCTTGGAGGTGCTCATGACCGAGATCGCGTACGCCCTCTCCAGCGAGGAGCATGACGCCCGGACCCTCGTGAACGTGGCGCACCAGGCCGAGGCGGCCGGGTTCCGATCGCTGTGGATCTCCGATCACTATCACCCCTGGATCGACCGCCAGGGCCAGTCGCCGTTCGTGTGGTCCGTCATCGGTGCCATTGCCGCGACCACGGAGCTGACCGTCACGACCGCGGTCACGTGCCCGTTGATCCGTATCCACCCCGCGGTGATCGCCCAGGCCACGGCGACGTCCGCCAACCTGCTGCCGGGACGCTTCCGGTTCGGCGTGGGCACCGGCGAGGCCCTCAACGAGCACATCCTCGGCGACCGCTGGCCGGCAGTCGACGTCCGCCTCGACATGCTCACCGAGGCGATCGAGGTGATCCGGTCCCTGTGGACGGGCAAGACCATCACCCACCGGGGCGAGCACTACACCGTCGAGCACGCCCGCATCTACACCACCCCGGACGACACGATCTCGGTGCTCGTCTCGGCGTTCGGGCCCGAGGCGCTAGAGGTGGCGGCCAGGATCGGTGACGGCTGGATGACTACCCATCCCGACGCCGAGATGGCCGAGCGGTACCAGGAGTTGGGCGGTACCGGCCCAGTCCTCGGGGCCCTGAAGGTGTGCTGGGGCCCCGACGAGGCCGACGCCCGCAAGCTCGCCTATGAGCTGTGGCCGACGAGCGGCATCCCCGGGCAGCTGAGCCAGGACCTGCCGACGCCCGCGCACTTCGAGCAGGCTGCATCGATCGTCACCGAGGAGGCGGCGACCGAGGGGGTTCCCTACGGCCCCGATCCGGAGCGCTACGTCGAGGCGGTCAGGTCCTACGCCGAGGCCGGCTTCGACGAGGTCGCCATTACCCAGATCGGCCCCGACCAGGACGGGTTCCTCGAGTTCTACGAACGCGAGCTGCGCGGCCGACTCGGCGCCTAGGGGCCTACCGGCCCGGCCCGGCTCGGCGGCCGCGAGCACCAGGTCCCGCTTGTTTCCGACTTCGACTTCGCCAAGCCGTTCCTGCCCGACCGGGAACGCGGTGTCGGCGCCATCGGCTGCCTGAACGACGACGAGAAGCGGACGCTGAACCAAATCCGCGGCAACGGCTACTGCCACATCTTCGCGTTCGTCGAGGAGTGCAGCGTGCCGATGGTCGTCGACCATGCCCGCCGCGACGTGTACGGCGACGAGACCCACCTGTGGACCCTCCTGCGCTTCGCGGAGGATGGGGGTCAAGCGATGGTCGCTCGCGACGCGAGACGAGCTGTTCAGCCCCCACGAGCAGCTCGCCCTCGCCGGGTTCCTGGCTGGCTACAGCGGCCTCACCCGCGACGCCTACACCCTCGAGACAGCCTCATGCCCGTGCTCACTCGGCCTCGAAGACCATGGCGAGCGTGTCGACTAGCCAACGATGGTCAGCCGGGAGAGAGCCGGTGAGCGGTTCTCGGGCGCTCAGCGCCTCGACCAGGTTCACCGCCGAGTCGCGCAACACCACGTTGGCGTCTGCGGGCGGCTGGTCATGGACCACGACGCGGTCTGTCACCTCGACGGCCACGCAGCCGTCAGGGTCAGTGGTCTCCAACGCCATCACAGCGGGCTTCGCCTTCCCCAACGCCAGAGCGACGGCAGGACCGAATCCAGCCACGTACCGCAGGCACGCCAGGACCTCCTCGGGCTCCTCGGCGA
>JBOGEU010000866.1:0-9469 GCA_050741995.1 Acidimicrobiia bacterium
TGCCGGTCAGGCCGGCTGGCCGACCCCGAGCGGGACCTGGAGGGCGTGGGCCGAGGCGAGGACGTATGTGATCCAGAGGGTGTCGGCGAGGAGGAGATGGAGGAGCTGCATCCAGACCGGGACTCCGAGGGCGATGTTCAGGGCCCCGGTGAGGAGCATGAGCCCTACCAGCAAGGGCAGGGCCTTCCCCGCTCTGGACCTCGGCCCCTCGGACCGGCCCGATGCCCACCACCCGATCGAGGCCGCAACCACGGCCAGGAGGGGATGGACGAGGCGGAGGTCGGTGAGGAAGTGCGCCTCGCCGGTGTCGGCGAGACCCGACCCGTCCTTGGGAAAGAGGGTGTCGGCGAGAGCGGTGACGGCTCCGGTGGCGGCGAGAAGCACGATCGCCAGGCCGCCGAGCAGGACCCAGCGCCAGAGGAGGGGGTTGGACCGTGGTGCGAGACGACGGCCCCCCGACAGCCAGAATGCGGTGAGGGTGAGAGCGGCGAGGAGGAACAGGGTGTTCACCAGGTGCAGCGGGACCGCCACCACACGGGCGAGGGAAGCATCCTCGGCCACCCACTCGGCGAGGACGATCATGGCCCCGATCAAGGCCTCCCCCACGATCGAGGCCATGGCCAGCGCGGCCCCGACCCGCGCCGGCCGGCCCTCGGCCACCCGGCGCCACACCCACACCGTCAGCACCGCCACCAGGACCAGGGCGATTCCGCTGGCGACACGATGGGTGTACTCGATGGTGGTGGATCCGGCGAGCTCGGGGATGACCTCACCCTGGCATGTCGGCCAGGACCGCCCGCACCCCGCCCCGGACCCGGTGGCTCGGACGAGGGCGCCGAGGAGGATCACTGCGACGTTGAAGGCAAGGGTGAGCCAGGCGTAACGGGCAATCCGGGACACGAGGCAAGGTTAGAAGTGGTTCGGAGCTCCCACGCCGGGTGCGATACCCTCGCCCACGCATGGACATTCTGCCCGACGTTGTCGCCGCCATCGGCAACACCCCGCTGGTTCGCCTCTCCCGGATCCATCCCCCAGGCAACCTGGTGGCCAAGCTGGAGCACATGAACCCCGGAGGCTCGGTGAAAGAGCGGATCGCGGTCACGATGATCGACGCCGCCGAGGAGCAGGGTCTGCTCCGCCCCGGAGGCACCATCATCGAGCCTACATCGGGCAACACCGGGGTGGGGCTGGCGATGGTCGGCGCAGTGCGCGGTTACCGGGTGATATGCACGGTCCCTGACAAGGTCTCCAAGGAGAAGCAAGACCTGCTCCGGGCATACGGGGTGGAAGTGATCGTCACCCCGACCGAGCTCCTCCCCGAGCATCCCGACTCCTACTACGGGGTGGCGAGCCGTCTCGGCCAGGAGATCGACGGGGCGTTCCACCCCGACCAGTACTCGAACCCGGCCAACCCGCAAGCCCACTACGACACCACAGGCCCCGAGATCTGGAATCAGACCGATGGCGAGGTCGACGCCCTGGTGGTCGGGGTAGGCACCGGCGGCACCGTCAGCGGGGCCGGCCGCTATCTCAAAGAGCAAAAGCCCTCCATCGACGTCATCGGTGTCGACCCGGAGGGCTCGATCTTCACCGCCGACACCGCCGAGGAGGTCCACCAGTACTCCGTCGAGGGGGTTGGCGAGGACTGGTATCCGGTGACCGTCGACCTCGACGTGATCGACAAATGGATCCAGGTCACCGACTCCGAGTCATTTTCGATGACGCGTCGACTCGCTCGCGAGGAAGGGATCCTTGTCGGGGGGTCGTGTGGAATGGCGGCCCACGGCGCTCTCCAGGTGGCGAAAGCCGACCTCGACAGCCTGGTGGTGGTGATCCTCCCCGACTCGGGAAGGGGTTATCTGTCGAAGGTCTTCAACGACGAATGGTTGGAGGCGAACGGCATCGACATCTAGAAGGGCCCCCGACGAATCGGGGGCCCTTCGTTGAAGAACGGCAATGGCATAGCTTCGGCGACGAGCGCCGCCACGGGCGGACAAAATCCGTGGTATCCAGAGCCGGGTGGTCCGAGTTTGGAGTCGCCACCGGTCCCGAGGGACGAGCGACGCACGCGGTCAGCGCCGCTCAGCGCTCGACCACCTCCAGAGTCCAAAGACTTTCATACAACCTAGGACCACCTCCTTTCTCTGGTGGCGACAGTTTGCCACAACTGTCGCGTTTTCGCGAGCGGATTCAGAAACGCGCCGGTCAGGGCCGGTTGCGGAACACATCCGGCGGTATCGGGCCCTGCTCCCGGCGCCGGGCCCCCAAACCCGCCAAATATTGATCGGGGAAGGCATGCCCGGTGTAGCCGAGATCGATGGCCGCATTGAGCGTCCAGTAGGGGTCGACCAGATGGGGACGCGCCAGGACACAGAGGTCGGCCCGACCCGAGACCAGGATGTTGTGCACGTCGTCGATGCTCGACACCGCGCCCACGGTCATCGTCGGAATCCCCACCTCGTTGCGAATCCGGTCCGAGTATGGGGTCTGATAGAGCCGCCCGTACTCGGGGTCGGCCTCGACTGTGGTCTGCCCGGTCGACACGTCGATGAGGTCGCAGCCCAACTCCTTCAAGGCGGTGGCGAAGGCCACGGCATCATCGCCGTCGAAGCCTCCGTCCACCCAATCGGTGGCGGAGATCCGTACCGAGATCGGCTTGTGGCCCGGCCATGCCTCCCGCACCGCAGCAAACACCTCGAGCGGGTAGCGCATCCTGTTCCGGGGCGAGCCTCCGTACTCGTCGTCGCGTCGATTGGCGAGCGGAGTGAGAAAACTCGACAGCAAATACCCGTGGGCGAAATGCAACTCGAGCAAGTCGAAGCCGGCCCCGTCGCCCAAAACCGCCGACCTGACATGCTGATCCCGGACCTGATCCATGTCGGCCCGGGTCATCTCCCGTGGCACCTGGCTGTCGGGCCGGTACCGGATCGGGGAGGGGGCGACGATCTCCCAGTTGCCCTCGTCGAGGGGGTCGCTGTCGCCCTCCCACATCAACTTCGTGGAGCCTTTACGGCCGGAATGACCGATCTGGAGGCCGATCTTCGAGCTCGAGTTGCCATGGACGAACTTCACGATGCCGGCGAAGCGCTCTGCCTGCTCCTCGTTCCAGAGACCGGTGCAGCCGGGGCTGATACGGCCCTCCGACGAGACACAGGTCATCTCGGTCATCACCAACCCGGCGCCACCCACGGCCCGGCTTCCGAGATGGACCAGATGCCAATCGTTGGGCACACCGTCGACGGCGGTGTACTGGTCCATCGGCGAGACCACTATCCGGTTGGCGAGCTGCAGGCTTCTCACCCGGAAGGGGTGGAACATCGGTGGGATCGAGGGGTGGACCGGATCGGGGCAATGATGAGCGGACCCCGCATACCAGACGTCCACCTCCGCCATGTACCCGGAATCGCGAACTCTCAGATTTTCATAGGTGATGCGCTGGCTACGGGTGAGCATGCTGAACACGAACTGCTCGGGCTCCATCGCCCGGTAGCGGTCGGCGCCCTCGAACCAGCGGAGGCTCGCGTCGGCCGCCCGTTGCAGGCTCTCCACCTCGGGGCGCCTCATCGCTTCGTACATCTCGAGGGAGGTCTCCAATGAAGCGACCTCGAGCAACGAGTCGGCGAGAGCGATGGCGTCCTCCATCGCCAGCTTGGTCCCGGAGCCCACTGAGAAATGAGCGGTGTGAACCGCGTCGCCCAGGAGCACGACGTTTTCGTGATGCCACCGTTGGCATGTGATCGTCGGGAACTGGAGCCACCTCGAGTTGTTCCCGACGAGACCTTGCCCCCCGAGATGACGGGCGAACATCTCCTGACAGCGGTCCAATGCGTACTCGTCGCTCATCCCGGGAGCGAAGACATCTTCCTCGGTCTTGTCGAAGCCAAGCGTGGTCCACGTCTCGGGGGGCATCTCCACGATGAAGGTGCTCCCCTCTCGGCCGTAGGGATAGACATGAGCCCAGACCATCCCTGTCGGCGTGTCCTCGAAGAGGAAGTTGAACTCGTCGAAGACCTTCGGCGTCCCGAACCAGATGTACTTGTTGCGCCTCACGTCCACCGATGGCGACAAATGCTCCTCCACCTGGCGACGGATGAAGCTGCGCGCCCCGTCGGCGCCCACGATCAGATCGGCTGGTGGGAGATCGTCCAGGGAGCGCGGTTCGGTGGAGAATCGGAGTTCGACCCCCAAATCCAGGGCTCGGGCGGTGAGGATCCGGAGCAGATCCCGGCGGGCGATGGCGGCGAACCCGTGACCACCAGAGGTGATCTGCCGGCCACCGGGGTGATGCACCTTGATGTCACCCCAGTGGGTGAAGGCTCCGGTCAGGGAGTCGAAGGAAGGCTCATCGGAGGCCGCGAAGCGGTCAAGTGTCTCGTCACTGAACACAACCCCGAACCCATAGGCATCCCCCGGTGTGTTCCGCTCGAGCACCGTGACCGCCCAATCGGGACGACCCTTCTTGAGAAGGGTGGACAGGTAGAGGCCGGCCGGCCCTCCGCCGACGATGACGACCCGAGACGTTTGACTGCTCATGCTGGCTTGCAGCCAACGCTAGAGGGTGGTGCGGCTCGTCTACAGCCGGAGGCTCCCGAAGAACCCGTCCCACCAGTCGCCAAGGGCTTCCACCGCGTTGCTCAGCGACCAGAGGAGCACGATCACCAGACCCACGAAGAGGACGACGGTGGCCAGGTTCCTGACCCGATAGAGCTGGCGCTGCTCGGTGTCCTCCATATAGGACGGCTCGACCACGGGGGGAACGGGCGCGGTGATCCGGTAGGGCTCGGGCGGGCTGATAAAGGCCGGTTCGGGTGTGTTTCGCATGGCGGCTGCCCCGACACGCTCGGGGTGTCGGCGAGTAAACGCCTCGGCCGGCTCATCAGGTTCCCGGTCGACGTGGCGATTCGGCTCGGGTCGTATGGAGAACGGCTCGAACAGGTCGTCGGATTCCGCCTCGAGGCCGTCATGCTGTTCGGAGGCGGGCTCGTCATCAGGCCCCGGATGTTCCAGCACCTCGGCCTCGAGCCCGAGGTCGGGATCGGGCGGAGACACCCTTTCGAGCTCCGCCGGCGCCTCGGGTTCGGCACGGACGTCCCGTTGAGGGACTCGATCCTCGGGAGCTGTCGTCGGCATGTCGATGGGCAGCGGGGTGAGACTGGCCAGGGCCTCCTCGACCGTGGGTTGCGTGCCCTCAGTGGGCATCTCGGTGCCTGCTTTCTCGAAAAGGGACTTCTGGTCGAGGTCCAGAATCGCGCTGAGGGCGATGATCACCGATGCGTCGGTCGGCGTCGAGACGTCACGCTCCCAGCTACGAATCGAACTCGCCGAGCGACCCACCAGCTCACCCAGCTGCGCCTGGCTGAGGCCCAGCTTGGTCCTCCGGTAGCGAACGGACCTGCCAAAAGAGCGTTCGGGCATCTTCCCTGATGGTACCGGTGTCCCGGACTAGCTCAATGGGGAGCGCTCCCCATGGTCACCGCATCCACATCCTTCCCGCCCGCACCGTGAGGCAAATCATTGAAATCCGCTGGCCGCTTCGTAGCATTTTGCGGTATGGAGATCGCGATCATCGGTCTCGGGGTCCTGGCACTCATCTTCGCCGGACTGACGCTGAACCGGGCACGGCCGAAAGTGACGGTGGAACGGGTGCCGGGGCATCCGGACACCTTCGAGTTGTGGAACGAGGGCCCGGGCACCGCAGTGATCATCCATGCCGATGTGGTTTCGCCCGGGTTCCCGCAAGGGGTCTCCATCGACGATGCGAGTGCCGCCATCCCGGGGCTCGCGGTCGACGACCGCATCAGACGCGATATGAGCCAATGGGCCAAGGGCTCCACCCTCGACCCTTTCCGTCGATTCGAGGTCCGTCTCCCGTCGGCCACGACGTTGCGCATCGCCTATCGGGCCGACGGCCTGCTCGGCTCTCTGGCCACCTCGACGGTCGTCGTCGAAGGGGGCCACTGACCTTCGGGACCTTTGGCCCTGCCCACCGTCGCGACCACGACCTAGATTTCGGTCAAATCAGACCAAAGGATCCAACGTGAGGAAGACCGCCTCGATCGCATCGATCGTCCTCGGTGTCGTGCTCGTGATCGGTGGCGTTGCCACCTGGGTCGTAGTGGCCGGCACCCTCTCCGATCAGAAGATCACGACCTCAGACGACGCCTGCCTCCCCGGTCGTGTCGTTGCCGACCCTTTCACCGCCTTCTGCCAGGCGAAGGTGATCGAGAAGCACACTCTCGACCAGACAGATGGCCTCTACTACGCGGAACTGGAGCGGGACGACCCCCGGCGCGAGATCGCGCTCACCTCGTCCTTCCTCCAGTCATCGTTGTTCACCTCGATCCTCGCTTTCGGAGTGGCGGCGATGGCAGCCGGCATGGGAGTGCTTTTCATCCTCATCGGGCTGGGGATCAGGGACGTCGAGCATCGAACCGTCGAAATGTGATCGACGGGGTGCTCGTCCCGGGATCAGCTCCCGTCGATCACACGAAAGCGGACAAAGGGCGCGGCGTCGACCCAGCGAGACATATCGCTTCTCGCCCGGTCGGGATCGACTCCCCAGCTCTCGGTCAAAATCCGGTACAAGACCCGTGCCCGCTCCTCAGGGTCCGGTTCGGTCTCACCCCGCACCGGCACGTCGGCCGCGGCGCCTCGCTTCAGATGGAGGGTGAATTCGGGATTGGCCCTTATGTTGGCCACCCAGTCCCGTTTGAAACCGGGTCTGCCCGTCAGGTAGAGCTCTCCGTCGATTCTGTGGAAGCCGACCTCGATGCGATGAGGGCGTCCGGTCTTGCGCCCGATGGTGGTGATGTCGGCGATGCCGCCTTGGGCGAGCGCCTCGGCTACTGGATCCATTGACATCACGAACCGGCGCGACCACGGGCTTGTTCCCTGCGGGTAACTTGCCGTGCACATGGGGCAGAGAATCCAGGTCGAGGCCACACAAGTGGGCCGAGTCGCCCTCTTCACGCTGGACCGGTCGCTGACCGGGCAGGACGGTCTCGGCTTTGACGCTGGCCCCATGGAAGGCGGCGAGCCGCCCCTCGACCTGGCCCGACGTCTCTTTGTCGCCGACGCCGAGATCGATCATGTCCAGATCCTCTCCAACTCGGTGTCGGTCCGTCGCCGCGAGGCGTGGGACCCGACCACCATGGACCGAGCGGCGGAGGTGATCGCCGGCCTCTTCACTCATTATCGGGACCAGTCCTCGATCGTCGACGAAGAGGACTTCGAGCGTCTTCGTCAAGAGCATTACAACGCCACCCTGACCCACATCCGCCCCCACAACGAGGAGCTCTGGGTGATGCGGGTCGCACCTGACCAGCCGATCGACGCCTTCCAACCCGGGCAGTACACGACGCTTGCCCTCGGTTACTGGGAGCCCAGATCCGACCACGTGGCCGAGGAGCTCGGAGATCAGGAGAAGAAGTTGGCTAGGAGGTCATACTCGGTATCGAGCTCGATCGTCGACGAGTCGGGCGAGTTGACGCCCGCGCATTCGGAAGATGTCGAGTTCTACATCGTGAAGGTGAAGCCGGGCCAGGAGGAGATCCCGGCCCTGACCCCGCGGCTCTTCTTGAAAGGCGTGGGCGATCGCCTCTTCATGGGACGCAAATTCACCGGGCGCTACACCCTGGAGGGGGTCGGACCCACCGACAGCATCGTGTTCTTGAGCACGGGAACCGGGGAGGCGCCCCAAAACGCGATGACGGCGGAGTTGCTACGGCGGGGACATCGGGGGCAGATCCTGAACGCGGTGACCGTCCGCTACCGGGACGACCTGGGTTACACCGAGCAACAGGCGGTCGTGAGCAACCGGTACCCCAACTACACCTATCTGCCGCTGACCACCCGTGAGAAGGAGAACCTGGGCAACAAGGTCTACATCCAGGACCTTCTCGAGTCGGGGCGCCTCGAGAAGGAGCTTGGCGCACCCCTGGATCCGGCCAACACCCACGTCTTCCTCTGTGGCAACCCCTCTATGATCGGTCTCCCCAAGTGGACCGACGACGAGTTGATCTTCCCGGAGACCCTTGGCGTCTGCCAGCAATTGCACGACCGTGGCTTCACCATCGACCACGGGAAGACGCGCGGCAACGTCCACTACGAGGAGTACTGGAAGGACCGGTGAAGAACGGCGAACCTCAGCTTCTGCGTTTCATATATGAAACGCAGAGTCTCCAGTTCCACGGACACCCGGCTGCATCGTGCGTACCTGAGCCCGTTCGTTTCACATATGAAACGTGGAACCTCAGGTTGGCGGTGTCAACCCTGTGTGGAGGCGGTCCGCTCTCGACGTTGTGCCTCAGCCACGGCGATGGCGGTCATGTTGACGACGTCGGTGACCGAGGCATCGCGCTGGAGGACATGGACTGTCTTCGACAAGCCGCTGATGATCGGCCCGATCACTTCGGCATCTCCCAGGCGATTCAACAGCTTGTAGGAGGCATTCGCCGCAGTCAGGTTGGGGAACACCAGCACGTTGGCGGGGCGGGTCAGCGGGCCCGAGGGCCGGCGGTCGGCCAACAGCTCGGGCATCACCGCGGTGTCCGCCTGCATTTCGCCGTCGACGGGGACGTCGGGTCGGGCGAGGCGGAAGAGCTCGACCGCCCGTCGCACCCTGGCCGGCTCGCTTCCACCAGCCGAGCCGAAATCGGAGTAACTGATGAAAGCCACCCTCGGGTCCCGGGAGAAGTCCTCCTCGGCCGTGGTCGTCGCCGCGAGGGCGATCTCGGCGAGTTGCTCCGCCGTGGGCTCGATGTTGACCGCGCAGTCGGTGAAGAAATAGGGCGTCCCGCGGATGACCACCAGGTACACCGAGCTCACGATCGACCGGCCCTCCTCGACCTGGAGCACCTGAAGCGCAGGCCGGATCGTCTCCGGGTAGTTGGTGGTGAGGCCGCCGATCACGGCATCGGCCCTCCCCTCCCGCACCATGAGGCAGGCATACATGTCCGGGTCCTCGATCAACTTCCTCGCGGTCTGCAGTGAAAGCCCCTTGTGCCTTCGCAGCTGCTCCAGGACCACGGCATAACGCTCGCGCTCCGCATCCTCCTCGATCGGGTCGATCACATCGATGCCCCCGAGCGATATGCCGGCGTCGTCGGCCAGCGCCTCGATTCTCGAGGCATCGCCGAGAAGGATCGGCTTTGCGATTCCCTCGTCCAAGACTCTCCGCGCGGCACGGATCATCCGCACGTCGTCGGCGTGCGGGTAGACGATCTGTTTCGGATGCTCCATGGCCCGGGTGGTGATGGCGTTGATCAGCTCGTGCGACGCTCTGAACCGTGTCTGGAGGCTGGTGACGTAGACGTCGAAATCCTCGATCGGGTTCCGGGCCAGACCCTCCTCCATCGCAGCCCGGGCAACTGCAGGCGCCACCCGCCACAGGACGCGTGGGTCGAACGGCTTGGGGATCAGGTATTCAGGCCCGATCTGGAGACGCTCCAGGTCATAGGCCCTCAATACC
>JBOGEU010000867.1:0-1549 GCA_050741995.1 Acidimicrobiia bacterium
CCCCCGGAGCACACCCAGCGCCCGGTAGGCCTCTGCGGCGAGCGTCGGGGCCAGCCCGGTGGTGGGCTCGTCGAGCACCAGGAGACGAGGCTTGGCCATCAGGGCCCGGCCCATCGCCAGCATCTGCTGCTCGCCTCCGCTCATCGTGCCGGCGTGTTGACGATGACGCTCGGCAAGGCGAGGGAAGAGATCCATGACCATGTCAACAGTCTCGGGATCGGGTCGGTCGGGGTAGGCCCCGAGGTAGAGATTCTCATGAACGGTCATCCTGGGGAAGAGGTGCCGCTCGGCGGGAACGAAGCTGATCCCGAGACGGGCGATGCGTTGCGCCGGCATCGAGACGATATCCGAGCCTTCGAACCGGACTGTGCCCGAAGAAGGCGTCAGGAGCCCGAGCAGGCTGCGGAACAACGTCGTCTTCCCGGCGCCGTTGGACCCGATGACCATGACCGCCTCACCCGCTTCGACATGGAAGTCCACGTCGCGGATCACATCGCCGCCCTGATACCCGGAGGCAAGTCCGGTCACCTCGAGCATCATCCGGGTGACCCCGTTCCCAGATAGGCCTCGATGACCGCATCGTTGCGCATCACCACGTCGGCGGGACCGTCGGCCAGCACCCGGCCGAAGTCGAGGACGATGACTCGCTCGGCGAGCTGCATCACCGCCTGCATGACGTGCTCTACCCAGACCACGGTCACCCCGAACTGGTCGCGAATCGTCCGCACCATCTCTATCGACGATGTCAGCTCGGTCTCGTTGAGCCCGGCCATCACCTCGTCGAGGAGAAGCAGCTTGGGGCGGCCGGACAGGGCTCGAGCCAGTGCCAGGAAACGCCGTTCATGGAGATTGAGGTTGGCTACGTGGTCGTGCCGCCGGTCGGCCAAGCCCACCAGCGAGAGCATCTCGTCGCCGATAGCGAGGGCTTCGCCCTCGTCGCGCCGACCGCTCTCCGCACCGAACATGGCGCCCACGGTCGCGTTCTCCAGCACGCTCATCGTCGGGAACGAGCGCGGGGTCTGTTGCACCATGGCGATCCCCTTCTGACGGACTCGGTGGGGCGGGTGATTGGTGATGTCCTCGCCCGCGAACCGGATCCGACCCCGGGTGGGTTGCTCCAGACCCACGATCATCGTGAGCAGCGTGCTCTTCCCGGCGCCATTGGGGCCGACGATGGCGAGGATCTCGCCCTCGTCGGCCCCTACGTCCACCCCGTCAACAGCCGGGAGGCCGCCGAAGGTCTTCGACAAGTCCTCCAGCTCGAGAAGGGGCATCCCGTCCTTTACGGCTGGTAGGGCTCGAGCGGATCCGACTGGCTCAACACCTCCAACCACCAGTCACCGGCCTCGTTGAGCCCTTCCGGAGCCGGGCCCTCCGTGATCCGGAAGAAGATCGGCTGCGCCTCGGCCACCTCACCCCACTCGGTCCAGCTCAGAGTATGGGCATAGCCCTCGAGGTCGAACGAGTTCTGGTGCATGTACTCGGCAATCGCCACCGGGTCGTCACCCACCTCACCGACCGCCTGGGCCACCATGGTCACGATCCCGTG
>JBOGEU010000868.1:0-2167 GCA_050741995.1 Acidimicrobiia bacterium
GTCCCGATCCCCAGCGCCCAACCGAGGTGACCGGCCGCCCAGGCGGTGGCCAGCGCCACCGACAGCGGCACCGCCGGGAATATGCCGGGATAGTCGACCAAGTAGTAGACCTCGACGAGGGCGGCCGACCCCAGCAGCGACACCAGGGGCCAGCGGCGCCGGATGAGGACCAGGGCAGCGATAGCGGCGCCTATCCCGTAGGCGAAGGCGTCGGGGGGCATGGCCGGCTCCTCGACGATGCCCCTCAGCTCCCGCGGGTCGGCGGTGTTGATCGAGGTCGTGATCGCCACCGCCAAGGCGAGCGCCAGCAGCACGTCGACCACCCAGGCCGGCACCCGTCGCAGCTGCGTGGTGATCCGTCCCCGAAGCCTTGGCCCGACCGTGCTCACGCCCTCAGCTTGACCGCCATCCGAGGCCATTGCCAACCCCCACGCACCCCGGGCCGAACACCCGCACTGGAGGTGCCGATCTGGAGCACTTCGAGATTCGATCGTTACGCGCTGAGATCGACCGTTATGGGTGCTGATAGTGGTAGGGACGTGTCCGTTCCAGATGTTCGTTCAGATGGCGTGACCGCTTCCGGGCCGTCTTCGACAACCTGGATCGTTCCGTCTCTTCGATACCCGGCAACGGCGGCCGCTCCCAAATGCTCGGCATCTGTTGTCGGCGGCGTACCGTCGGTGCGGTGGAACAGCTTCCGGAAGAGATCGCGCAGCACTACGAGAAAGACATCGACGAAGGTCTCCGCATCACCGAGGGGTTCGGGCAGCTGGAGCTCGTGCGGACCCAAGAGGTGATCCGCCCTCACCTGTCCGGCGGACCGCTCTCGATCATCGACATCGGAGGCGGGACCGGGGTGCATGCGGCTTGGCTCGCGGAAGACGGGCACGCCGTCCACGTGATCGATCCCGTACCCCGCCACGTTAAGAACGCTCGAGACCTGAGCAACCGGCATCGGCAGATCACCGCAGAGGTTGGCGACGCCCGACAGCTGCGAGCGGATGACGAGACGTTCGACGCCGCTGTGGTCTTGGGGCCCTTGTACCACCTCACCGACCGCGAGGAGAGGCTGAAGGCGCTCCGCGAGGCGCGGCGGGTCGTTCGTCCCGGTGGGAAATTGTTCGTGGCCGCTATCTCCCGCTTCGCTTCGCTTTTCTACGGCCTCGCCCGGGATTTCCTCTTCGACCCGAACTTCCGCCGAATCGTTGAGCGCGACCTCGCAGATGGTCAACACCGCAACCCCGAACGACGACCGCACTGGTTCACGACGGCATACTTCCACTACCCTGACGAGCTCCGACACGAAGCCGAGGCAGCCGAACTCGACGTCATCGGCGTAGTTGGGGTCGAGGGCCTCGCGGGGTGGCTTCCCCATCTCGCCGCTCGCTGGACAGACCCACATGGCCGAGAAGCGATCCTCTTTGCGGCTCAAGCCATCGAAGACGAGCCGACACTCCTTGGACTCAGCGCACACCTCATCCTCGTCGCGCAACGGCCGCCGAACGCTGACGTCTAGCCCGAGGTAAGGAGCCGACCTGCGATGGGGTAGATCGCGCCTGGAAGGAAGCGGCGTCATACGTGCCGCTCTGCTCGGTTTCTGGACGTGTGCGTTATCGCTCGGGAACTGTTGATCGGCGCTATTGGCTTCTTCTACACGATCACTCCTGGCCCCTGCTGCTATCTCGTGTCTCAGGACAGGGGCAGTCTGGTTGCTAGGTGGATGCCAGTCAGGATGATCCACGCCCAATACACCAGAATCAGGGCACGTTGTACCAATCCGGTGTGGGCCGCGTCTTTTTGAAACGAGAAAGCTGTCCATGCGGTTAGAGCTAAACCCACGACCGCGGTGATCACCGTGTAGGTCTGCCACAGGCTTTCGAAGGATCCGGTCAGGGCCAGACATGCGGCGAACAATGCCAAGAACATGAGGGGACCCGACGCGTTGTGCATCTGGCCGCGCCAGGTCACATCGCCCTCATTGTTGGGTGGGTAGCCGCGTAATGGGTCAGGGCGGAAGACCCCCGCAACAATCAGCCCCAAACCGAACACTGCCAGAAGAACCGCTCCGATGGCGTTATCGAGGGCACGCTCGACACCGAGGGCAAATGCGAGCATCCCGGCTCCCATCAGGACGAAGTTGGCAACCTGGACCCAACCGCGCTTGCCC
>JBOGEU010000869.1:0-1566 GCA_050741995.1 Acidimicrobiia bacterium
GCTGCTAACCCATGCGACATGTTCCGAAGCTGGACGGTCTCGGGGAACGGTCACGTCCAATGACGTGGTGTATGGGTGATGCCGCGTCGGCCTCGTTGGTTTCTTTCTAGCTGACTGCTGGTTGGAGTGCTGGTGTCACCTCCTCTTCGTCGAGTGGGTCGGGGTCGATGAGTCGGATGCGGGCCTGGGCCAGTGATTCGAGGCTCATGTAGCGGCGGGCGATGGCCCATTCGTCGTGTTGTTCTGCGAGGAGGGCTCCGACGAGGCGGATGACCGATCCTCGGGTGGGGAAGATGCCGACGACGTTGGTGCGGCGGCGGATCTCTTTGTTGAGTCGTTCTTGGGGGTTGTTGGACCAGATCTGCCGCCAGTGCGCTTTGGGGAACCCGGTGAAGGTGAGGATTTCGCCTCCGGCGCTGTCGAGGTGGTCGGCGGCGTCGGTGAGGCCGACCTGGTGGAGATGGTCGACGACCCGGCGGTGTTGAGCCCAAACTGATTGGGGGTCGGGTTGGGCGAAGATGGTGCGGACCATGGTCGCTGCCATGGCTTCTGAGCTTCTGGGGACTTTGGTCAACAGGTTCTTCAGGTAGTGGGTTCGGCATCGCTGCCAGGAGGCTCCGGGCAGGGTCGCTTCGATAGCCTCGACGAGGCCGGTGTGGTCATCGGAGATGACCAGCTGCACTCCGGATAGGCCTCGAGCGATCAACGACCGCCAGAAGGCCAGCCAGCCGGCTCCGTCTTCGGATGTGGCCACGTCGACACCGAGGATCTCTCGGTGGCCTTCTCCGTTGACTCCGACGGCGAGGAGACAGGCGATGTTGACGATCCGGCCTCCTTCGCGGACTTTCATGGTGAGAGCATCAGCCCACACGTAGGTGTAAGGGCCGGCGTCGAGAGGCCGGTCGCGGAAGTCGGCCACCATAGTGTCGAGGTCTCGGGCCAGCTCCGACACCTGGCTCTTGGACAGCGAGGCGATGCCCAGCGTCTCGACGAGTCCTTCGACTCTCCTGGTGGAGACACCCCGCACATAGGCTTCGGCAACGACTTGGACGAAAGCTCGCTCCGCTCGGGTCCGAGCATCGAGGAGCCAGTCGGGGAAATAGGTGCCCTCCCGCAGTTTCGGGATCTTCAAATCGATGCTGCCGACCCGGGTATCCCAGCGGCGGGTCCGATAGCCGTTGCGACGGTTCACCCGATCCGGGCTCACCACCCCGTAGGGAGCGCCGCAGGTCTCATCAGCGTCGGCACCCATCAAAGTTTCGGCGAAGCTGCGGACCATCTCCCGCAGCAGGTCCGGATCCGCCGCCTCCAGCTGCTTGCGCAGCCAATCGTTCATGTCCATCCTGTCGTTGATCACCGCGTTACTCCTCACGCTCGCTTGCACGTGTTCGTGAGGCTGGCGCGGTGATCACCTATAAGGAAGGACCCTCAGACCCTCCCCGTACACCACATCCGTGGACGTAACTGGGGGTGAATGCCTCTGTATCGAAGAAGTCGAATCCCGCTAGCCCGTCAGCGAACTCAACAACCCGCTCATGTGCTCGCTGCCGGAACTCACTATTCATC
>JBOGEU010000870.1:0-4394 GCA_050741995.1 Acidimicrobiia bacterium
CTGGGCGAGGTTGGCGCATCCGCTCTGAACCGGGTCAACCATGCCGGCCCGGCCGGGGTTGTCGAGCCCTTGAGGGGCGGGAATGGCAATAGGGCTAACCTCGGGAGCCCCCAACAAGGATGGAAGCATGGCACTGAGAAGCACCGGTCGGGCCCACTGGGAAGGGGACCTGATGACAGGACACGGCACCGCTTCGCTCGACAGCGGGGTCGCGGGGCCGCTTCAGGTCACCTGGAAAGCCCGCAGTGAGGAGCACGGGGAGGGACTGACCAGCCCCGAAGAGCTGATCGCCGCGGCTCACGCCACCTGCTACTCGATGGCCTTCTCCAACATCCTGGCCAAGGCCGGCACCCCGCCGACCGCTCTCGACACAGAGGCGACAGCCACGTTCATCGCCGGGGAGGGCATCACCTCGATGGAGCTGACGGTGCGTGGCACGGTGGAGGGGATCAGCGAGGAGGACTTCCTGGCCGCCGCCGAGACGGCCAAGGAGAATTGCCCGGTGTCCAAGGCGCTTGCCGGGAACGTCCCGATCACCCTGTCGGCGACACTGGCCTGACCACCCACCCGTGAACGGAAAGGGAGCCGGCGTCACGCCGGCTCCCTTCATCCGTGGGAGGAGTTGGAGTTGTCGATTGATCTCCTACCCCGTCGGGGGACGGCCTAAACAGGAATTTTCAGGAAAGCGGGTCGCTGGTCGCGGCGGTCGCCGCGGCCTCGAGCTCGTTCGACTCCATCGACGATGGAACACGGCCCGAGGTGTTCTCGATGTGCGCCCTGACGAACCACTGCAACTGCTCCAGGTCGGCGGTCTGACCGATGAATATGTCATTGGTCACCGGATCGGGCTCTTCGGTGGCGACGGCGGCCTCCCGATGAGATTGGATCACATTCGAGTAGACCAGGTCGAGGGCGCCGAGATGAGCCTCGACGGTGGCTCGTCCCAACCCGTAGTCGTCACGACTGCGCGCGGCCGACAGATACCCGATCAGCCCGTTGGGGACGTGGCCGAGGGTCGCCGCCCGCTCGGCGAGGACATCGGCCATCTTCCTCACCTTCTCGACGTGGTCGTCGAGCATTTCGTGAATCGCGAGAAACCCGGGCCCGACGACATTCCAGTGGATGTGCTTGAGGGTCATCGATAGGTCGAGCAAGACGATCATCTGCTCCTGCATTGCCTCTGCGGCGACTTTTGCGTCATCGGGATCGAGGCCGGCGGGCCGCATGTGCCCTTGAAAGCCGTTGCGCTCGTTCTGAGCTTCCGTCAATGTCATCCCTTTCACTCTGGAGAGCTTCGCATCAAGCGACGCCTCGTCGCGACCAGCCGACGAAGCCGCCGGTGACGATGGCGATGAGGGCAACGATCAGAAGCCAGCGAAAGGCCTCCAGCGCGATCCCGACGCCGCCGAGCACGAGCCCGACGATCACCAGGAATGCGATCCAACCCATGGTTTTCCTCCTGGGGGAACGGGTTCGTCGGGTTGTTTACCCAATCCCCGGCCGGCTAAACGGGGTCAGGCTCGCTGAAAGGTGACCAATGGCAGATAGAACCATGACCAAATGATCACGACGGTGACCAGGATCGTGGCGCCGACCGCGACCCGGTCGTCGAGGACCATCGTCGACACCAGGAACACGGCGGCGGTCAGGGCAACTGCGAAGATCACGGTGCCCGCGATCGTGAGCAGGACAGTGATTCTCAGATGCCGCCTCGATCGTCGCTCCACCCCGGTGAACGGTGCCCGCAGCCTCTGGTGGGCGCTGGGGGCGATGAGGAGCACCGAGGCGACCGACGACCCGAAGAAGGCCACGTCGTAGGCGATCCGCCCCACTTCGCGGAGATCTGCGAACGCCGTCTGCAGGGGAAGGATCAGGAGGAAGGCGAACAGCACTTGCACCCCGGGCAGGGTGGTGCGAAGCCCCTCCATGAGCGACCTGAACTCGTCATCGACGTCATTGCCGAGTTTCCCGTCTGACAGTTCGACTCCTCTCGGTCCGGATCCGGTGTAGCTGTTGGCGGTCAGGGGTAAGACAAGATGTCAACCGAGACGAGGTGATGTTCGCATGGCGAAAGATCATGGGCCGTCCATCAAGGACGACGAACGGTACGAGGCTCTCCGCGAGGAGGGCGTGAGCAAAGAGAAGGCTGCACGAGTGGCCAATACCCCTCCGGACGACATGGAGCCCAAGGGCGGGCCGGGTGCCTACGAGGACTGGACCATGGAACAGCTTTATGATAAGGCGCAGGAGGTCGGGGTGGAGGGCCGGTCCGAAATGTCCAAGGAAGAGTTGATCGCGGCGCTCCGCGGTTGAGCCTGGCATAAGAGCAGCGACCCGCCCCCGCCATATATGATTTGGCTCGTCGAGCCGATCCGGTCCGGGCCGGCTCGGGGGAGCCGTGGAGAATCAAGGGAATCCATGCCAGGCAGGCCCAAGCCTTCGACGAACACGCTCGAGATCCCGGCTCGACCCGAAGCCGGTGCTGCTGCGCGTCGAGCCCTCGCCGCCTGGATGGGAAGTCACCCGCGCTTGGATGATGCCCTCTTGGCCGTTACCGAACTGGTCAACAATGCGGTGCTCCATGGGGACATCCACGACGGCGACCATCTGACCGTGACCATGGTCCCCGAGGGCAATGGCATCCGCCTCACTGTTCGTCATACGGGCCGGCCATTCGAGGTGACGGACCCGCCACCCCCATCTCCCGATGCGGGTGCCAGCCGGGGCTTGGCTATCGTCGAAATGATCTCGGATCGGTGGGGAGTCGACAGCGATGGGACCGAGGTGACGGCGTGGTTCGAGGTCGGCTCTCGCATGAAAATGCAAAACGGGAGATAATCTCCGCCGATGGAGTTGGAGAAAGGGAATCGGCGATGGGGCTAGGACCGCAGCTGCTCCTCGAGACGACCCGCATCGGGTCGCACGACGTGATCGTCGCCACGGGCGAGATCGATCTCGCTTCGGCTTCGCGGGTGGAGTCGGCGATCGAGGAGTTCTCCGGCCAGGACGTCACACTCGACCTGCGCGGCGTGGAGTTCATGGACTCGGCCGGACTCAAGGTCTTGCTGAATCAACGTTCGAGACTCGAAGGCTCCGGAGGCGTCCTGAGGCTGGTTGTAGGCGAAGGTGCAGTGATGCGTCTTCTCGAGCTGACCAATGTCAGCGATGCCTTCATGATCAAGCAGACGCTCGAGTAGCAAAGGCAAGTCGTGACTGGTGACGCCCCGAGCCAGGCAACGCTTGTTGCCGACGTCAGGTTGCCCCGTGGGCCCCGTGCCCCATTTGTCGCCCGCAGAGTGGTGCGGGCCATCCTCACCGAAGCGCCGGCCAGCCGATCGGTGGATAGCGCGCTCCTCGTGAGCGAAGTCGTGACCCTCATGTATGGCGACGATGACGTCGACCTTGCAGTCCGCGTCGAAGAGATCGGCCGCAAGGTGAGGGTCACCGCGACCACAACCGGCGTACACGACCAAATCGACGAGATGGTGAGCGGGCTCTTGGATCGTCTCTCCGACGGCTGGGATGCCGGCTCGGGCGAGATCTGGTTCGAGCTCGAGATGGTGAGACGCCAGACACTGTCTCACCTGCCCGACGAAGAGCTGTTCACCCTGGCTCGATCCGACCGGGATGCACGGGATGAGATCTTCTCCAGGTACGAGGCGTGGGCTGCGTCGGTGGCCAACCGCTATCGACGGGGGGGAGCCCATTACGACGACGTGGGACAGGCGGCATCGATCGCCCTGGTGAATGCGATCGACCGCTTCGACCCCGACTTCGGGGTGAAGTTCACCACCTATGCCCGCAAGACGATCATCGGGACGCTGAAGCGTTACCTGCGGGACACGACCTGGTCGGTCCGGGTCCCCAGATCGCTCAGCGACACCACCGTCGAGCTCAACCGGGCGCGGGCGGAGCTGGAGCAGAAGCTGGGGAGAGTGCCGGGACCGGAGGAGCTCGCCCGGGAGCTGGGGAAGTCTCTGGACGAGGTCGACGCCGCCCTTGCCGCGGCCCTCGCCTACAACGCCAAGTCTGTGGACGCCCCGGTGTCCGATGACGATGAGACGACGCTTCTCCGTGTCCTCGGCGGTGACGACGAGCAATTCGACCTGGCGGACATCTGGTACTCACTGGCGCCGCTCATCTCCGATCTCGAGCCTCAGGAACAGGAAGTTCTCTTCCTCCGCTTCTTCGAGGACATGACCCAATCCGACATTGCCGAGGTGGTCGGTGTGTCCCAAATGCAGGTGTCCAGACTCATCTCCCGCGCCCTGGAGCGGCTGCGTTCCCGTCTCACCTCGGGACCGGAGTGACCGTTTAACCGCATCCCGGGCGTGGTAAGTCATGTTGTCCACACCCCTGAGGAGGTCTACATGAGAACAGATAGAGCTGTAGAT
>JBOGEU010000871.1:0-6932 GCA_050741995.1 Acidimicrobiia bacterium
TCTCCGAACACCATCGGGTCACCGGTCGACGAAAGTGGTCGCTCATAAGGGATCTGATCCGGTTTGATGAGGTTGATACGACGGACCTCGACCGGATCTACACCGACTTCGGCCGCGAAGATGTCGACCAGACGCTCGCGCACAAAGCTCGACTCAAAGCGACCCGGGCCCCGGTATGTGCCCGTCGGGGTCTTGTTGGTGATCAAGCATTGCGCTGACGCCCGATAGTTGGCTATGTCGTAGGGACCGGGCAACATCGACACGGTCAGGTCGGGCACTCGAATGCTGTGCGTGCGCACATAGGCACCCATGTCCACGAGGATCTCCGAAGCCATAGCTGTGATCCGGCCGCTGCGATCGCCCGCTATCACCGCCTGGTGACTCTGCTCTCTCGAGTGATTTGCTGCCATCAGGTGCTCTCGACGGTCCTCGATCCAGGTAACAGAGCGATGCAATCGGTCGGCGGCCCACACCGCGAGGACGTCCTCGGGATAGAGCTCACCGCGTACGCCGAAGCCACCGCCCACCGCAGTTTCCTTGAAGGTGAGACGACTGGGCCGCATCCGGAGCAACTCGGCGGTCATGTTGCGGTTCCAGTGGGGGACCTTGGTGGCTCCGTGCACGGTCAGGTGATCGGACGATGGGTCGAACTCGACGGTGATGCCGCGCGTCTCCATGGGAACGCCCGAATGCCGGCCAACCATGAGCTCCACACGAAGAACCACCTCGGCTGCCGCGATCGCAGCATCCAGGTCGCCGTACTCCCCCACCAGGGTCGTGATCAAGTTCCCGGCGTCGTGGATCTGCTCTCCGTCTCCAGCGCTGACGTCGAGAAAGGGCTCCAACACGTCGATGTCGATGGCGACGAGTGCTGCGGCATCCTCGGCGACATAGCGATCCTCGGCGACCACGATGGCTATCGGCTCTCCCACATACCGGACCCGGTCCACTGCCAGGATCGGCTGGAGATAAGGAACAACTGTCTCGTCGAACGACACTCTTGGCGGTATGCGGGGGACATCGCCGAGCGTCTCGACGATGTCCCGCGCGGTGAAGACCGCTTCGACACCCGGTAGCTCCCCGGCGGCGTCGGTGTCGATGTGGGTGATGATCCCGTGAGCAACCGACGATCGGACGACAGCCAACGAGAGCAGACCCGACAGTCGAATGTCGCCGACATAGCGCGCCCGACCTGTGAGCAGCGGCGGATCCTCGTGGCGTAGGACAGAAGTTCCGATGGCTCCGGCTCGACGGGATTGCTGGTGAGTATTCATTAAAACGGTTTGACCTTCGTTGTAACGCGGATAGTACACTTCGATCGATGAAGCCTGCCCGCTTCGACTACCACCAGGCCCGTTCGGCTGACGAAGCCGTATCTCTTCTCAGCCAGTTCGGTGCCGATGCAAAGATCCTTGCCGGCGGTCAGAGCCTCGTGCCTTCGATGAACTTTCGACTCTCCCGCCCGACGGTCCTGATCGACATCAACCACGCTAACGAGCTCGACTTCATCAGCGAAGGGGACGACGGGACCCAAATCGGCTCATTGGTGAGACACGTCACGCTGGAGCGGGGAGCCTCCAAGAATCCTGTCGGCAGGCTCCTGGAGTTGGCGGCACATCACGTCGGGCATTTACCCATCCGGGTGCGAGGCACCTTTGGCGGGAGCCTCGCCCACGCCGACCCAGCGGCCGAGTGGTGTGTGATCGCGACGCTGCTCGATGCCGAGATCGTCGCCCGCAACGCCTCGGGTATCCGGACGATTCCGGCGTCGGAGTTCTTCCAAACGATCTTCACCACCGCTCTCTCCCCGGACGAGCTGCTCGTGGAGGCGCGCCTGCCGGCGGTCTCGCCTTCGGCGCAGGTCGGCTTCAGCGAGTTCAGTCGGCGGGCCGGTGACTTCGCTCTGACGATGGTCGCCGTCGTCCTGGAGACGACCGACGGGCGAGTGGAGAGCGCTCGGATCGCCTGTGGTGGTGTGAGCGATCGGCCGGTTCGAGCCCCGGAGGCTGAGCGGGCTCTCGTTGGGCAACAGCTTGGTCCCGATCTGATGCGCGCAGCCGCTGAGACCGCCTCGGAGGAGTTGGACCCACTGGGTGACATACATGGCTCGGCCGATTACCGACGAGACCTGATTCGGGTCATGACTCGACGAGCACTCGAGCAGGCGACCGAAACGTGACGCCCTGGGTTGGTCGCTCGATACGACGATTCGAGGACCCCGCCCTGATCACCGGAGCGGGACGGTTCGTTGCGGACCTCTCGAACGGAGCGGCCTTTCTCAGGTTCATTCGCAGTCCCCTTCCCCACGGGCGCATCATCTCCATCGACGCTCCCGACGACACGATCCTGTTCACCGGCAACGACCTCGCAGACGTCCGTCCCCTCCGACCGCTCCTGCATCGAGCCGACTACAGACCCGTCGACCAACCGATTCTCGCCAGGGACGAGGTGCGTTATGTAGGCGAGCCGGTGGCGGTCGTGGTGGCCGACTCCCTGGCTTCGGCCGAGGATGCCGCCGACCAGGTCTTCGTGGACATCGACTCCGTCCCCGCCGTCGTCGATGTCCGTGCCGCCCTCTCGCCGGGTGCCCCGGCGGTCCATGAGAGCGTGCCCGACAACATGTTGGTCGACGCCCGTTTCTCGACCGAGGGTGTCGACGAGGCCTTCGCCGAAGCCCACGAAGTGATCGAGTTCGACCTGCGCTCCAGACGGCAGAGTGCGATGCCCCTGGAGGCGCGCGGCTCGGTGGCGGCCTACGACGAGCGGTCGGGTCGCATAACCCTCACATCGTCGACCCAGGCGCCACACGTCATCCGGACGATCATCGCCGATCTCATCGACATGCCGGAGTCCCAACTCCGGGTGGTCGCCCCCGACGTAGGGGGCGCCTTTGGCCAGAAGTACTGCGTCTCCGTGGAGGACATCGTCGCCGTGTGGGTCGCTCGACGGCTGATGCGCACCGTGTCCTGGATAGAAGATCGCCGCGAGAATTTCATGTCGGCCTTCCACAGCCGTGATCACCAGTACCGGGTCCGCGGCGCCTTCGCCGAGGATGGTCGGTTGCTGGCAGTGGATGCCGACCTGCTGTGCAATGTGGGGGCGTACTCCTGTTACCCGGTGACATCCGGAGTGGAGCCCCTGATGGCGATGGCGGACCTACCGGGGCCCTATGACCTGCAGCGATACCGGGTGCGATCGCGTGGGGTCGCCACCAACACCTGTCCAATGGCCCCGTATCGGGGTGTCTCGCGCCCGGTGATCACACTCGCCATCGAGAGGCTCATGGACCTCGCCGCGGCCAAGCTCGGGATGACCCCGGTCGACATCAGGCGGCGCAATCTCGTCCGGCGCTTTCCTTACCAGTCGGTCACAGGCGCCGTCTTCGACGTTGGCTCCTATGTGGAGGCACTGGACCGCACCGTCGAGGAGATCGACCTCGATTCCTTTCGTGGGCGTCAAACCGCCGCCCTCGAACAGGGTCGTTACCTTGGAGTCGGGTTCTCAGTCTTCTCCGAGCGAACCGGTTATGGGACGCCGACGTTCGCAGCACGAGACATGGACGTGACTCCCGGATACGAGACGGTTGACCTGGTCATGGACCCGTCCGGCTATGTGGAGGCTCGAATCGGTGCATCTCCCCACGGCCAGGGCCTCGCCACCAGCATGGCCCAACTTCTTGGGGATCAGCTCGGAGTCGACCCGGCGAACGTGACCGTCGTCCACGGCGACACCGATCGGACTCCATACGGCTGGGGAACGTTTGCCAGCCGATCGATGGTCATCGCCGGCGGAGCCGCTCACCTCGCCGCCGGTCGACTGCGTGAGAAGTTGGCCAGAATGGCTGCATCGGAGCTGGAAGCCTCTCCCCAGGACATCGTGTTCGATAATGGGCGAGCCACCGTGTCCGGCACCGACTTTGGCGTTGACATACCCGATCTGGCACGCATTGCCTATCACCAGAGTCAACGTCTCGCCCCTGACGACACCCCCGGGTTGACGGCACACGCCAACAATGACCCGGTGGGGACCTTCTCCAACGCCTGTCACGCGGCCTTCGTGGAGGTGGACATCGAGACAGGGGCAGTCCATCTGGACCGTTTCGTCGTCGTCGAAGATGCCGGCCGATTGATCAACCCGATGATCGCCGACGGGCAAGTGCATGGCGGAGTGACCCAGGGAATCGCCGGAGCCCTGCTCGAGGAGATCATCTACGACGAGGACGGAAACATCCTGACCACCTCCCTGATGGATTTCTTGCCCCCCACCGCAGCCGAGGTACCGGAGATCGAGATCTACCACCTGGAAACCATCTCGGATGCGACGATCACCGGGGCCAAGGGCCTCGGGGAAGGTGGCACCATTGGCGCACCGGCGGCTGTCATCAATGCGATATCCGACGCCTTGCGGCCGTTGGGAGTGGAGGTCAACGAGATGCCGGCAACTCCTTCCCGCATTCGAGAGTTGATTCGAGCAAGAGAGAGAGCACCACGATGATCGAACGCACAAAGGTGGATCTGACGTTGCACGTGAACGGGCGTGACTACGACGTCAGGGTGGAGCCGCGCAAGACGCTCGCCGACACCATCAGGGAGGACTGCGGGCTCACCGGGACCCACCTCGGATGCGAGCAAGGCGTTTGTGGTGCATGCACCATCCTCGCCGACGGCCAGCCGGTACGCTCCTGCCTGCTCTTCGCCGTGCAATGCGAGGACGTCGAGCTCCGAACCGTCGAAGGGTTGGGCGACGTTGACTCGCTGCACCCCATGCAACAGGCTTTTTGGGAGAATCACGGCCTCCAGTGTGGATTCTGCACCCCCGGGTTCCTGATGCTGGCGGTGGGGTATCTAGAGCAGAACCCCGATCCGAGCGAGGAGGCCCTGCGGAGTGTCCTCGCGTCCAATCTGTGCCGTTGCACGGGGTACCAGAACATACTCAAGGCGGTGAGACAGGCAGCGGTCGCCATGCGCGAATGACTTACATCGGCAGGTCGGTCAAGAGGGTCGAGGACCCTCCTCTGCTCACCGGTTCCGCTCGATACGCCGCTGACATCTCCTTGCCGAACCAGCTCCACATGCGCGTGGTTCGCTCTCCTGTGGCCAAGGGCGCCATCAGGGACATCGACCTGAGCGCCACCATCTCGGCGCCGGGCATCGTGTCGGCATGGACTGTGAAGGAAGTCGCAGACATCCCTCCGATCGACTTCAGGCTGACACGAGTTCCCGGCCTCGAGCCGTACCGTCAGCCAATTCTGGCGACCGAAGTCGTCCGGTACGTCGGTGAGCCAGTCGCAGTTGTGTTCGCCGAGGACCCTTACGCCGCCGAGGACGGGGCCGGCTTGGTCTTCGTTGACATCGACGAGATGTCTCCGATTGTCGACGTCATCGCCGACCCGGGACACTTCGACGACGGGCACACCACCGAGGCGGCCGTGATAGAGAAGGCAACCGGCGACACTGTCGAGGCCTTCGGTGGGGCCCATGCGATCATCGAGATGCAACTGAGGGTCGGTCGACAGTCGGGAATCCCACTCGAGGCCCGAGGTGCCCTCGCACACATGGATCGCATGACCGGGCGCCTCGAAGTGTTCGGTGCGGCAAAGGTCCCCCATTACAACCGCGATGCGATAGCCGCCATGTTGGGGATGTCACGGAGCGACGTGATCCTCCGCGAAGGTCACGTCGGAGGGGGATTCGGGATCCGCGGGGAGCTCTACCCCGAGGATGTGCTGGTTTGCCTGGCGGCAATGCGATTGGGCAGGCCCGTCAAGTGGATCGAAGACCGCCGGGAGCACCTGATGGCAGCCAATCACTCACGCGACCAGGTCCATCGTGTTCGTGCTGCCGTCGATTCCGATGGGTGGGTTCGAGGGGTGGAAGACGAGTTCTGGCTCGATCAGGGGGCATACGTGCGCACCCACGCCGCCACTGTTCCCGATCTCACGGCAGCCCTGCTTCCCGGGCCATATGCCTGGCCGGCGTACCGGGTCACCGGCCACATTCGCCTCACCAACAAGACGCCCGCCGGCACTTATCGGGCGCCGGGCCGCTTCGAAGGGACGTTTGTCCGGGAGAGGCTCATGGACGTCATCGCCGAGCGCCTGGACCTGGACCCGGTTCAAATCCGGCGTCGAAACCTCATACCGCCCGAGAGGATGCCGTTCCGTCGCGGCGTCGACGCCCTGGGGACCGAGGTCACCTACGACTCAGGTGACTATCCCGCGCTGCTCGAACGGACTCTCGACCACATTGGCTACGACCGGCTGCTCGCGGAGCTGGCTCGGCGCCGCGCCGGAGGAGAGATCGTCGGCGTGGGGCTTGGGTATTTCGTGGAGAAGAGCGGACTCGGTCCATTCGATGGGGTGAGGGTGACGGTCGACGAACACGGTGATGTCCTGGTGCTGACCGGTGCGGCATCTCTCGGCCAGGGCGTGGAAACGGTGGTGTCGCAGATATGCGCCGAGACCTTGGGGGTGGACCTGGAGCGGATTCGAGTGCGCCACGGGCAGACCGAGGATCTTCCCTACGGGATGGGAGCATTCGCATCGCGTGTGACCGTGATGACAGGCTCGGCGACCAAGATCGCAAGCGACCGCGTCCGTCGCAAGGCAGTGGAGGTCGCAGCAGGGATCTTGGAAGCCGGCGTCGAAGACTTGATCGTCGAGAATGGCCGCATCTACGCCGAGGGGGCGCCCGAGGGGCCGTTCGTGACCCTGGCGGATGTGGCCATGGCCCTGACGCCGGGCTCGGAGTCGACCGAGCCTGGACTGGGGGCAGAAGGTTGGTTCGAGGCCGACCACATGACCTACCCCTATGGGCTGCACGTGGCCGTGGTCCGGATCGACGCCCCCACCGGGCACGTGACGATCGAGAGATATGTGATCGCCTACGACGTCGGACGTGCTGTCAACCCACAGACGGTTGAAGGCCAGATCG
>JBOGEU010000872.1:0-10246 GCA_050741995.1 Acidimicrobiia bacterium
GGCTCGACAAATATCAACCCGGCGACGAGGACCCCGGTGAGGAGCGGGCGCAGAAAGCCCAGGGCATGGTGCTGGGCGATGGCCAGGAGCTCGAGCCGCTCGAGCAGCCTGAGGAAGAAGACGCCGACCGCAACCACCACCAAGGCGAGCAGCGCGTACAGCAACAACTCTCCGAAGTTGCCGAGCGCAAAAGTCCCCGCACTGATCGCCAGCTGTGAGCCGATGATGGTGCGGGTCGTCACCGCAGCGGTGATCGAGGCGATGACGATCGCCGACATGTGCCGGGCGGCAAACGAGGCGAGGATGACCTCCAGAGCGAACAACATCCCGGCGATCGGTGCGTTGAACGTGGCCCCGATCCCGGCCCCGGCGCCGGCGGCCACGAGCGAGCGCACCTGATCCTCGCCCAGGTTGAACCGACGGGAGATGACCGATCCGATAGCGGCGCCGACCTGGACGATGGGGCCCTCCCGGCCGCCCGACCCACCGGTGCCGACGGTCGCCGCGGTGGCGATGATCTTGAGCGGGATGACCCGTCCTCGCATCCGGCCACCGTGGACCTCGAGGGCGGCGACCGCCTCGGGGACACCGTCGCCGGCGACTTCGGGGGCCAGGCGTCGGCCGATGAACCAGGCGAGGAGAAGCCCGGTGGGGACGGTCAGGAAGATCCAGGGATGTCCTTCGTCGATGGCCAGCGGCAGGAAGAATTCCTCCAGCCACGCCACCAGGGCGATGAGGGCCGACGCCCCGAGCCCGACCGCGGCACCGACGAGAGCGGATATGGCGAGGAATCCGCCCATTTGCCTCTCGGCGAGGACACCCAGGGCTGGGAGTCGGCGGAGGCTCTCGATCGGTTTGGTCACGAGCCCGCAGGGTATTCACATGCCGCCCGTTTCCCGATCCTCGTCCAGAATGGGGCGGGTGAGAATCCGATCCCACATCATGCGACCGCTCGATCCGGCGAGTCCATGGAATCGAGCGATGGTGATCATCTCGGTCCTGGCGGGCGCGATCGGCGCCATCCTCACCATCGTCTTCGACCACGACTTCCTCCTGGCGTTCAGGGCGGGCGGCACCACCTTCCTCGCATGGGCGGTGGCCCGGGAGCTGGATCCGGATCGTCAGGTCTCGGCGATCATCGCCGGAGTGGCCGGCGGCGCCTGGGCGCTGACCGGAACGCCGACCGCCATCCTTCCATTCGCCGGTCTCCTCTTGATCTCGAGACTGCTCGTCGAGACGACCGGGCGACGTCCGCTTCCCACCGACCTGGCGGTGCTGACCGTCATCGCCATCGTCATCTCTTTCACCCCGTTGGGCTGGGTGATGGGTTTCGGCCTCGCGATCGCGATCTATGTCGACGATCGCATGGCGGAGGAGCACAATCGCCAGGCCTTGCAGGCGGCGATCGCCGCCGCGGCCGGGTCGTCGGTGTTGGTGACCCTGGCCGGGGCGTTGCCCGAGTCGATGCCCACGGTCCGCCCCTTACTCGCCTCGGCGATGGGTGTCCTCGCCTTGGTCGCCGCGGTGAGAGAGCCGCCGGACCCGCTGAGTCTCGTCGACAGCCGCAACAAGCGGCTCCTCCGACCCGATCGCCTCCAGGCGGGGCGGGTGGCAGCCGGGGTGCTGATCTTCGTCGGCGCCCTCGTGTCGGGTGACGGGGCGGTGGCGGTGGTCCCGATGGGATTCGCCCTCGCCATCACCCTGGCCTCCACCGAGGTGGAGCGGATCGAGCGGGCCCGACCCCCCATTTGAGACCCACAGGGGTTCGCCTCCCCGCGGAGCACAACTAGCGTTCGGCCTATGTGCAGATCGATCAAAGTCCTGAGAGAGGGGGCGACACCCGCTCCGACCGAAGAGATCGAAGCCGCGGCGCTTCAATTCGTGCGCAAGATCTCGGGTTTCAGCCGTCCCGCGTCCCACAACGAAGAGGTGTTCCACCGGGCAGTTCACGAAATCAGCGAGGCCTCGATGCGTCTCCTCGACGATCTCGAGATAAGAGGGGCCAAGGCGTCTTAGTGCAGGCCTTCGGGGACCCGGGCCGGCGCCATGATGCTGTCGACCAGACCGTACTCCATGGCTTGCTCGGCGGTGAGCCAGCGGTCGCGATCGGTGTCCCGGGCGATCGTCTCCGGTGCCTGTCCGGTGTGACCGGCGAGGATGGCGATCATCTCCTCCTTCTGCCTCACGATCTCACGGGCGTGGATCTCGATGTCGGAAGCCTGGCCCTCGAGGCCACCGGTCAGATGTGGCTGGTGGATCAGGACCCGGGCGTGAGGCAGGACATATCGCTTGCCCGGTGCCCCGGAGGCAAGGATCACGGCGGCCGCCGATGCGGCCATCCCGATGCAGGCCGTCATCACTTCGGGGCGCACGTGCTGCATCGTGTCGTAGATGGCCATCATCGAGGACATCTCGCCGCCAGGTGAGTTGACGTAGAGCGAGATGTCCTTCTCGGGATCCTCGCTCTCGAGATGGATCAACTGGGCAACGATCAGGTTCGCGGTGTCGGCATCCACGGGTCGTCCCAGGAACACCACACGGTGCCCGAGAAGCCTCGAGTAGATGTCGTAGGCCCTCTCGCCCCGGCTCGTCTGCTCGATCACGGTTGGTATCAGCATCGACCTTCTCCTTTGTGCAACTCGACGGTTGCGCATCACTCTACACGACGCGCAACTGCTAAGTTGCAGGTATGCAGGACCAGTCGTTCGAAGATCTCGCCGGCGACATCGCAGTAGAGCGCTCGATCACCCTCCCCGCCGATCCGGACACGGTGTGGGAGCACCTGACCGATGGCCGACTGGTCGGTGACTGGATGGAGGGCACCGTCGAGATCGCGCCCCGACCCGGCGGTTCGATCACCATGAACCCTGATCGGGGCGAGGTGGTTTGGGGCACAGTCGAGGAGGTGGTCCCGGGACGTCGTCTCCAATGGAGTTGGCGCACCGACGAAGGGTTGCCGACCCAGGTCGAGATCGACCTCGCCCCGACGGAGGTGGGCACCACCCTCACCGTCAAGGAGACATTGCTGCCCTGGACGACCACCGGTCTCCCTCCGCAGTGGATCGACCCGAGTCATCCGTGGGCGATTCTTTCGGTCGCGGCCTGATGGCCACCCACGAGGTCCTCGTCGCTCTGGCCGACCCGACCCGGCTCGATGTTCTGACCCGGCTCGCTCGTAGCGGGCCGTCGACGGCCACCGAGCTCTCATCGTCGATGCCCATCTCGCGTCAGGCGGTCACCAAGCATCTCGCGGCCCTGGGCGCCGCCGGTCTCGTCGAGCGACACCCCTCGGGTCGGGAGGTCCGTTACAGCTTCGAGCCAGGCCCTCTGGGTGACCTCGTGAAGTGGGTCCAAGACGTCGGGCACAGCTGGGACCGCCGTCTCGGGCGACTCAGCCGCAGCATCGAGGGCTAACCGGGGAGCAGGGTGCCGATCCCATTCCGGTCGGCATTCACCAAGGCGAGATGGGCGGCCGCAACATCCTGGGCGGCGATGCCCACACTCTTGAACACCGTCACATCCTCGGTGATCTCGGCTCCGCTGTCGGCGAGAAGATCCCTCAGCGTGGTATCAGGGGCACGGCCGGCCTGGATCAGGTCCCCCGCCTCGGCGGCGGCAGCGGCGATGTCGTCGACCACGACATAGGCCCGCTCGAAGAGCTCGGGCGGAAGCTCGGTCATTTCGGGGGTGAAGGCACCGATGGCGTTGACATGGGCCATCTCCCGCACCGACGAGGCGGAGAACAGGGGCTGTGTCGACGGCGTCGCACACGAGATCACGTCGGCTTGGGCGACAGCCTCGTCGGCATCCTCGACCGGCTCCCCTCCGATCATGTCGGCCACGAATCGGGCATTGGACTTGTTGCGTGACCAGACGAGCACCCTTGGCACCGGCCTCACCGAGCGCACGGCGGCAATCTGGTCGGACGACATCGCTCCCGCTCCGAGCATCGCCATCGTCTCCGCCCCGGTCGGGGCCAGCATTGCCGTGGCCAGCCCGCAGACGGCGCCGGTGCGGATTGCGGTGAGCGTCGGCCCGTGCACCAGGCCGAGCGGGCTGCCATCGGGGCCGAAGACGACGACCAGGCCGGCCGGGTTGCCGGGGACGGTGGAGACCACCTTGACTGCGATGATGTCGTCGAGTCGCCCCGGCATGACCAACGATTTGCCGACCAGGGTTCGCAGCGGTGCCTCGGACTCGCCGGAGAAGGCGTGCTCCATGGCTTTGATGGCCTCCCGCATGGGAAGGGCCTGTCTGGTTTCCGCCGAATTCAGATAACGCATCAGGCGAGGACGTGCTTCACTGCGAGGTCTATCGGCCGGCGATCCACCGAGAAGAAGCTGATTGGGACGTCGGTGTCGAATTGGATCGAGGTTCCCGTCACCGCCTGAGCCAGCATCGAGCCAATCGCCGGGGCCAGTTTGAATCCGTGACCCGAGAAGCCGTTGGCCACCCAGAAGCCATCGACCCCGGTTGGGCCGACGATGGGATGGACGTCTTCGCGATTGATCGTGTAGAGGCCGGCCACTCCCGAGACCTTGCCCCTGGCTTCGAGGCCCGGAACTCGATGATGGAAGGCGGCGAGCTTCATATCGGTGAAGTCGGCATCTGGCACCCGCTTGAAGTCATCGGGGTCCTCGACTGTCTCCTCCTCGTCCTCGGCAAGGACCGACCCGATCAGCAATTGCCGGCCGCCGGACTCCGGACGGAAGTAGATCCCGGTCGAGGCATCCGCCCCCACCGGGAGCGGCCCGAGATCCGCAGGCCAGGATCGATAGACGGTCTGGATCCGGGTCGGGGTGAGGGTCCAACGCAGCTCGGCCCCGGCCAGCGCGTTGAGCTGGTTGCACCACGGCCCCGCAGCGTTGATGACCAGCCCGGCCGACACCTCTGACCCGTCGGCGAGCCGAACCCCGGTGACCCTGTCGCCTCTCTTCAGCACCGCGGTGACCCGGGAGCCGAACTCGACACTCGCCCCCAGGCCGGCGGCGGCCTCGATCAGGTCCTTGTTGGCTCCGACCGGATCGGCATATCCCCCCAGGTTCTCCAACAGGAATGCATCCCCCGGCACGCAGACATGCTCGGTCTCCCCTGTCATGTCGAAAGGGGCGCCGCAGGTCGAGAGTGACGGAAAGAGGCCCTTCAGCTGATTGGGCCCGATCGCCTCGGCCGCAACCCCCTCCCTGGTCAGCTTGTCGACGTCGCCGGCCACCTTCTCGGGTGTCTCCCCCATCAACCAGAGCACACCGACACGCTGCAAACCCGACCGAGGCCTCGCCAGCCCGGTGAATTCCCCCCAGTTCCCGTATGCCTCCTGACCGTCGAACGCCAGCCGCACCACCTCGGAATGGGTGTAGCGACAGCGGCAAATCGAAGACGAGGCACCGGTGGATCCCTCGCCCGGGCCGGCGCCCTTGTCGAGGACGACGACATCGCCTACGCCATGTCGGGCCAGTTGGTAGGCGATCGAAGCCCCAACGATCCCCGAGCCGACCACCACCACCTCGGCAGTTCGGGTCATGCAGCGGAGACCAGGTAGTCGCCCGATTCCTGGTCCCAGGTCAACTCGATGACACCTTTGGTGGCAGCCGCCTTGCAGAATTGGAGGAAACCGGCATATCCGAACTTCTTCTCCGAAAAGGCCTGGTCCTTCTTCCGGAGTTGGTTCTTGAGTCCAGACAGGTACACCGGGCCCGCTTTCTTCGACAGGTCTCCGACCACCACGCCGAGCAGAGCGAATGCCTCGTTCTCGCCCGATCCCGCCGAAGGGAACTGGACCACCGGATCGCCGCGTCCGGGGCCCTCGGAGAGCTCGATGATGCCTTGTGTCTCCAAGTGGCTCAGCAACTCCCCGAATCCGCGGAACCCGTAGTCCGCCTCGCTGAAGGTCGAGTCCTTTCGAAGCAGAGCCCGCTTCAGCGACGAAGCCAGGACCTCGCCGCCGCCGGACCGGAGCAAACCGGAGAGGGTGGTGGTGATCAGAGATTCGAGCTCCGGCGCTGCGGTGTCCGTTTGCTCCCCATTCTCGGGCGGCTCCTCAGCGCGTCGGGCCTCCACCCCGTCGAGATTCTCGTAGAACAGGAACTCGTCACATGCCGGCGGCAGCAGCTTCGAGGTCGATGCCTTCACGCCGACACCGATCACCCGCTTGTTCAATTCCCGCAACTTGTGCACCAGCGGCGTGAAATCGGAGTCTCCCGAGCAGATGACGAATGTGGTCACGTAATCGCGCTCGTAGGCGGTCTCGATGGCATCGACAGCCATCTTGATGTCGGCTGCGTTCTTCCGACTCGCCCCCATCCGCTGCGGGATCTCGATCAGCTCGATGTGGGCCCGGGTCAGCTGCTGACGGGCGTCGGCGAACATCGACCAATCGGCATAAGCCTTGCGGGCCACGACTCGGCCTCGCTCGGCGAGCGCATTCCCGATCGGCTCGAAGTCGAACTCCATACCCCCCAGCGCCTCTCGCACTCCGATCGCCAGGTTCTCGAAGTCGACGAACAGGGCAATGCGTTCTTCTTCCATGCGCCAAGCGTAGGCCCCGCGTGGCAGGGTGGAACTCCCCATGACGTGGTCGCCCGACATGGCGTAGCTTCCAGGCATCGATGAAGGGGGACCGATCGCCAGGTATACCGAACTTCGAGTGCACGGCGTCTCAGGGACCGCGCCCCGGGACATGTTGTACACCGATCCGGTGGCCCGGGATGAGCCCATGCCAGGAGCTCCCCGGTCGTTCACGACCGTGTATCGCAAACCGGACCGCGACGCGGATGTCGATGCCGAGGCCTTCCACTGGGGCGGGCTGACCGCGGGGAGCTGGCGAACCGCCTTCTGGATCCTGCTGGCGCCTTTCGCCTTCGCCAACATCGCCGGCTGGATGGCTGCACGCCAGGGCCGGGCCGGGCATGCCGCGATCCGGACGGCGGGCCTCGCCCTGACCGCGCTCTTCGTCTCCCAGACCGCCGTGGTGCTCATCGACATGCCCTACCACTGGCTGAGCACCAGAGTCGAGGGTTTCTGGCTCCGGATCGTCATGTTCGCCCTGTTCGCCCTGTTCGGCACCCTCTTCTTCCTGCTGGTCCAGAAGGCATCGGCGCAATCCCACTTTCAAGAGCTCGACTCGGGCCAGCAATTCGGCTTGGTGTTGGCCACCGATCCGCGAAAGATGCTCCCCGCCAAATCTGACGAAATGGCCCGAGAGGACGACCCCGCCGCCGAAGCCGAGTACGAAGAGGTCCAATGGGACGACCCGGCCGGGGCCACCCTCGCCGACGAGATCGTGTGGAGGCCGCACGCGATCCTTCATCGCCTGCGTCGTCTCCATCTCGCCGCAGGGATGCTGGTGATTGCGATGACGTCGGCACGAGGCACGGGCCAGGTCATGTTGGAGTGGGCGACAGCCGGAGTGTTCGCAGTGGTGGTGGTACTCCTAGTGGCGACGACCTTCACTCCAAAGGCGACGTGGGTGAAGGTGGCCACCGCTTGGGCGCCGGCACTGGCCATGATCGTCGTCGGCTGGTCGTTGGTCGTCTTTTGGTTCTCCATCCTTCCCGCCTCCGACCACTGGACCGGAGTCCACGAGACGACATTCCAGATCGCATTGTTCATGTTCGCAGCAGGCGCCATGGTGCTTCTCTTCTCGGGGCTGGCGCCGCTGGGAGCTTTTGCAATCGGGGCCCAGCTCGGCGGCGCGTTGGGCATAGCGGCCGCGGTGGTCTTCGAGTATGCAATCGATGTGAACGAAGTGAGGAGTCAGGGAGCGGGCTGGACCGCGGTGGCGATGTTGTTCCTGATCGTGATCATCGTCTTCCTCGCAGGGCGTCTAGCCCGGCCCTGGGACGGATCCGATCTGGGCAAGTTCCCCGACGACCGGGACAAGGGACGCAGCCGGCGCCTGATGACAGTCCTGAGACGGGTAACGGTCGACGCGAGAGCGGTGTTCAACGTTGCAGCCGTGTTCGCCATTGCGGCTGGTCTGGTGGCCGTCTACTTCGGGTGCGTCGGCACATCCGGGTGCTCGCCGTTCAATCTGGGCGTGCCTTCGGGAGCTTCGGTGATCGCATCGGTCAGCGTGCTCGCGGTGGCGGTGGTCTGGTGGGCGGCCCACAGGATTCTCGGGCTCGTCGCCATGCTGATCCCGATCGGGGCCGGGATCGTGATCGGAGCCCTCTACCTCCGCTATCTCGAGGTCTCGGTTTTCGGAATCGATCTCGAGCTCACCACCCTGGTCGGGGTGTCGATCGCCGTCACCATCCTGGTCCCGGCATCGTTCATGGCCAACAGCCTGATCAGAGGTTTCCGAGACGCCGAGCGACGTCGCCGGGTTGGGATCCTCTGGGACATCGCCTCCTTCTTCCCCCGTTGGTATCACCCCCTGGCACCGCCCGCCTACGGCCCGTTCGTGGTGCAGAAGCTGAAGAACGAGCTGCAGGCTCACCCTCGTGATCTCCTCGCGGCCCACTCGCAGGGAGCCATGATCGCACTGGTCACCCTGGGCCAGATGGAAGAATCGCTACCCCGGGGATTTCTCACCTACGGCTGCCAGCTCGGCGTGCATTATCCGGCCAACTTCCCCGCAGCGGGCATCCCCGAGTTGGTCGATCAGGTGAGGAGGAAGCTCAACAGCGGGCAGTGGATCAGCTTGTGGCGGCCCAACGACCCGCTCGGTGGGCCTGTCGGGAGCGGGGTGGCCGACCGTGAGGTGACGGAGGCCGTGGGCCACTCGGGTTACGAGTTGACCGGGGCGTACCAGATGGCGAGAAATGATCTGTCGTAAGGGATGAAGAGGAGGAGACGGGCCACTAGCGCTCGACGGCTGACAGGATGGCGTCGGCGAGATCAGCAGGCCTGGTGAATTGCGGCCAGTGACCGGTGGGAAGGTCGATGAGCTCGACTGAGCGGATCTGCGCGAGCTCCGCGGTGTACGGGCTGCCCTGATCCATCCACTCGCGGAGCATCGTGGTGGGGAACTCGCACGCGATCACGGTGACCGGAACGTCGTAGCGTCTCGAATCGGACAGGACCTGCTTGTCGGTTGCCACCCGGGCCGGTTCGGGGATGGCCCGCTCGAGGAAACGGGCGCGCAGATCATCGTTGAGATCGACAAGATCCTCTTCTCCGAACTCGGACCAGTCCGGGAGCGGAATCTCGTTGCCGACGACGGGAAACTCATCGGTGATCGCCCCTCCGTCGCCAAGGGGACCGCTGTCGACGTAGACCACCCGGGCGACACGGTCTGGCCTTGCGTCCGCTGCCGCATGCGCGATGGCGCCACCGCCGCTGTGCCCGACGAGAACGACTGGCTCGGTCGTCGAGTCGATGAGGGCCACCACCGCATCCACGTGATCGCGCAGACCGATGCCTTCTCGGTTGGCGTCCTGCGATTCGAGACCCGGAAGGGTCGGGGTGTGAACCGTGTGACCGGCCTCGCGAATAGGCCTGGCTACGTCGTCCCAACTCGAACCATCGAGCCAGAACCCCGGGATCAGCACGAGCTCCATGTGTCTAGAGGCTAGGCAGGGCATCCGGACAGCTGGGGTCCGCAATTCGGTGATGCCCTGGCCCCGCACCAGGTTTCACCTCCGCCGTCGACGGGTATCCGGCTCGGATGGCGAAAACGAACAGTCGCCTGAGACCGCTCTGGTGGCTGGCGATGGCGGGGGTTCTGCTATTGGTCGGCGCTTCGGTCGCTGTTGCTCAGGAGACCCAGCTCGGCGGCAAGATTCAAGCTGGAGACCAGGTCGTGTTGTCCGCCGATGAGGCAGTCGACGGGGACCTCTACGTATCGGGAGGGCGAGTCCTCATCGAAGGCACCGTGGACGGTGACCTACTGGTGGCTGCCGGCCAGGTGACGATCTCAGGTCAGGTGACCGGCGACATGATGGTTTCAGCCGGCACCGTCGACATCTCGGGCGAGGTCATGGGCGATGCCCGGGTCGCCGCTGGACAATCCACGGTGAGCGGATCAATCGGAGAAGATCTGTTCATCGCCTCGGGACAAACGACGGTGGCCGGCTCGGGGGAGGTGGGAGAGGACCTGGTGTTCGGGGGCGGCCGGATGACCATGGATGGCCTCGTGGGTGGCAACGTCCTCGGCGCCACCGCCAACTACAGCCGACAGGGGACGGTGGCGGGAGATGAGAACGTAACCATCGCCGAGGACGAGGCTCCCACTGCCGCCGATCGGGTCGTCGACGCGTTGCAGAGGCTCATCAGCATCTTGCTGGTCGCCGGGCTCGTGATGTGG
>JBOGEU010000873.1:0-3884 GCA_050741995.1 Acidimicrobiia bacterium
CGTCGTCGCCTTCGAGGTGTTGGAGCACATGGAGGACGACGTCGGGGCGTTGCGATCATGGTCCAGATGGCTGGAGCCTGGTGGGCACGTCCTGATGAGCATGCCTGCCCACCCCGGCCGGTATGGCCCCTGGGACGAGAAGGTCGGTCACTTCCGGCGCTATTCGAGGCAGAGCCTGGGTGCGGCGCTCGGCGGCGCCGGGTTCGAGGTACGGGCCGTCGAATCCTGGGGGATGCCGCTCGGTTACCTGCTGGAGTCGTCGCGAAACGTCATCGCCCGGCGCCGCCTCCAGGGTGCAGAGGTCGGGACCTCGAGCAGTGGCCGGCTCTACCAGCCGCCTTCGGCTCTCGGTCGCACGGTCGAGGTGGCGATGCGACCGGTGGCCGCCGTGCAACGTCCCTTCCGGAACACCGAGCTCGGTATCGGTTACGTGGCCGTTGGCCGCCTAACCGGACAGACGCTGTGAAGATACGAAGAGTCGTCCCCTGGGAGTAGAGAAATGCCGACCTCGCTGGTAACCGGTGCTGCCGGATTCATCGGTTCTCACGTGGCCATGTCACTGCTCGAGATGGGTCACGAGGTCGTGGCGCTCGACGACTTCTCGGGTGGTTTTGCCGACAATGTCCCATCCGATGTCGAATTCGTCGAAGGCAGTGTGGTCGACACGGAATTGGTCGCGGATCTCTTCACCAGTCATCATTTCGAGCAGATCTTCCATCTCGCCGCCTATGCCGCCGAAGGCCTTTCTCATTACATCCGGCGCTTCAACTACCAGAACAACGTGTTGGGCAGTGTCAACCTGATCAACGAGTCGGTGAAACACGAAGTGCGACGATTCGTGTTCACCAGCTCGATCGCCGTTTACGGTGCCAACCAGCTCCCAATGAGCGAGGACCTCGTCCCCCAGCCTGAGGATCCCTACGGCATAGCCAAGTACGCGGTCGAGATGGATCTTGCGGCGGCGAATCGCCAGTTCGGGCTGGAGTTCACCGTCTTCCGGCCCCATAACGTCTATGGGGAGCACCAGAACATCGGTGACAAGTACCGGAACGTGGTCGGGATATTCATGAACCAGATCATGAGCGGTCAGCCACTCACCATCTTCGGGGATGGCACCCAGAGCAGAGCCTTCTCCTACATCGCCGACGTGGCACCGGCTATCGCCTCCTGTCCCCAGATCCCCGGGACCTCCGGACAGGTGTTCAACATCGGCGCCGACCAGCCACACTCGGTCCTCCATCTCGCCCATGTCGTCGCCTCCGAGTTCGGGACGACGCCCGAGATCGTTTTTCTTCCCGAGCGGAACGAAGTGCTCCACGCCTACGCATCTCACGACAAGGTCCGTGCCAGTTTCGACCTCGGTGACCCGACCCCGCTGGAGATGGGGATCGGTCGCATGGCGAAATGGGCCCAGTCGGTGGGACCGCGCAAGACCAAGGACTTCGAGGGCGTCGAGGTGTGGAAGGCATTTCCCGCCGGCTGGGAGTCGGCGGTGTCCCGGCCCGAAGGATGAAGATCATCTGGGCGGGGACCTTCGAGCCCGGATTCTCCCGGAACCGGAAATTGGCCCGGCTGCTCGAGATCGCGGGTGCAGACGTCACTGTGGTTCGGGAGCCGCTCTGGGGTGACGACCGGGTCGGTCTTGCCACCGGCGGCTGGTCACGCACCGCATTCTCCGCCCTCTGGAAGTACCCCAGGCTCCTTCTGCGTCTCCTGAAGGCGGGTCGACCCGATCTCTACCTGGTGTCGTACCCGGGATGGTTTGACATGCCGGTGGTGCGTCTCGCGGCCTGGCTGAGGAGGCGCCCGGTCGTGTTCGACCCTTTCATCTCCCTGTACGACACGATGATCTCGGACCGCCGATTGCACTCCGACCGGTCGGCGCTCGCACGAGTCGCCACACTCGTCGACCGCTGGTCGTTGCGGCTCTCCAGTCGGATCGTCGCCGATACGCCACCGCACCTCCTGCTATTCGACACCCTTGCGCCGGGGGTCGGCTCCCGTGGTGATGTGCTCCCGATCGGCGCCGACGACGAAGTTTTCACCCCGCGTCCCGATGTCGAGATCAAGCCGAGGTTGGTCACCTTCCATGGCACATTCGTGCCGCTGCAAGGGCTGGAGACGATCGTCGAGGCAGCCGCTCTTCTGGAGCCGGAGGGGATCCGCACAGTGATCATCGGCGACGGCCAGGATCGACCTGCTGTCGAGACTGCAATCCGCCGCACCGGGGTCAACGTCGAGTTGATCGGGCTACTGCCCCTCGAACAGCTGCCGGAGCGCCTGGCGCCCTCGACAGTCTGCCTCGGAGTATTCGGCGACTCGGAGAAGGCGGGTCGCGTTGTCCCCCACAAGGTCTACGAGTGCCTGGCCATGGGACTCCCGGTAGTCACCCGTGACGGGCCTGCCATCGGGGCCATGTTCGGCGAGGACGAACTGGTGACGGTGCCTCCATCCGAGCCAATCGCCCTCGCCAACGCCATCCGCTCTCTCATCGTCGATCCGGCGCGTCGCCATCGTGTGGCTTCCGCAGGTCTCAAGATCTATAGAGAGCGATTCCACGAGGAGCCGCTCGCCGCCCTACTGGTCGAGATCCTCGAGTCCGCCGTCGACTGAACCGAGACTCTCGACCTCGCCTACCTCGATCCGGCGGCGCCGGATCACGAGATACACGAGACCGGCACAGGCCAACTCGACGATGGTCAGCCATAGCCGCGATGCAACCGCGACGACGAGTGCCACCGCGGTCGGCATCACCTGATTGAGAAACAAGGCAAGGATCCCTTCCCTGACGCCCAGACCCGACGGAGCAAACACAGCGAGGATCCCGATCATGCTCGAGAGAGCGAATGCTCCGGTGAGATAGAGGATCGACGAAAAGTCGAGGGGATAGAAGGAGCGGATGATGACGTAAAGGGCCACGCCGAAGAGCAGCCAATTGAGGACATAGAAACCGAGGTAACGCAAAAGCTGTGGGTAGGTGAGGGTCACCGGGAACGGGCTTCTACGGAACAGCCGGGCCGCTCGACCGATGGCCCACTCCAGGAGCCTCGGATGGAGCCCGACCACGAGGACGCCGAGGGCGACCGCCAGCAACCATCGGTACTGGACGAATCCAGGCACGTCGAGCGTGAAACCAGCGACGATGACTGTGAAGAATGAAGCTGCGAGATTTCCGACGAACTCCACCCCGAAGGCGAGTGTCACCGGCCCGGCGGGACGACCCTCACGGACGTAAAAGTGGAGTCGCCCCAAGTACAGGAAGACCTTGCCCGGTACGTACTTCCCGAGCTGGGAGTAGAACCAGGCCGCCATCGCCTTGGGAAAGGGGATGGCGACTCCTACCGTGACGGTCAGAAGATGCCAGATCCAGGCCTGAGCCACCATCCACACGGTGAGGAGGGCGAAGGAGAGAAGCAGCAGCCCGATATCGAAATGCAGGTCGGCGCCGGAGAGCTGCTCCCAGTTGAGGGCCAAGCTGCGGGCGATGAAGGCGAATATGACCACCACCACCGCCCACCGGGCGACCGTTCGCAGGAGGGCTCGCCGACGATCAGGATTGCTCACACGTGACCAGCCACGTTAGATAGCGGGCCGGTTCGGATCGGGCCATGCCTCCTGGGCCGCGTACAACGATCGTGACCCGGGCCCGGTCTGCCCGTACCAATCCGATCAATGCCTATGGCCGGAGCAAACTGATCGGAGAGCGCCTCGTCCTGGAAGCAAACCCGGAGGCTCTCGTGATTCGCACCTCATGGGTGATTTCCGGCACTCATCGCAATTTCGTGGCGACGATGTTGAGGCTTGCCGGCGAGCGTCGCTCCCTAACAGTGGTGAATGACCAATATGGGTGCCCGACCATGGCCGACGACCTGGCAGTTGCCACC
>JBOGEU010000874.1:0-16970 GCA_050741995.1 Acidimicrobiia bacterium
GGAACTTACGAGCCGGAGCACTCGATATTGCTCAGTGACGCGCTGCGGTTCACAATGTCCTCCCGCATGAACAATGCCTCAGCTCCGCAGATCGTGGAGGAACCGACTCCTGGACCACCACCGGACGCGCCCCGCATCAAGGTGATCGTCACCCTGGTGGAGGGTGCCGACCTCGAAGCGGCCCTGGCCACAGTGGATCGCCAAGTCTACGGAGCGATCCGGGAGGTGGTGGTCATCGGCGATGCCAACGGCGATCTGCCGCCGGGCATACAGACGACACCGACCCTGGAAGAGGCGATAACCGGCACCGGGCCCGAGGTCGACTACCTGTGGATCCTCCACTCCGACGCCCGTCCGAGGCCAGACGCCCTGGCGGCGCTGGTCTCGGAGGTAGAGCGAAACGATGCATCGCTCGGTGGGTCGAAGCTCCTGGTGGCGGGCACGCATGACGAATTGGAGTCGATAGGAAGTGCCACCGACGTCTTCGGTGACCCCTATTCCGGGCTCGACGAGGGTGAGATAGACCTCCAGCAGTACGACGTCGTACGCGAGGTGGCCTTCGTCTCGTCGGTGTCGATGTTGGTCCGCCGCGACCTGGCCCAAGGCCTCCGCGGCCCCGACGACCTCCTCGAGCCGGTGGCGGCGGGGCTCGACTTCTCCCAGCGGGTCCGGCTCGCCGGGGGAAGGGTCATCAGCGTCCCCTCCTCAGAGGTCTACCACCAGGCGAGATGTGGGGAGAGAGGAAGGGGCTGGCGGGAGCAGGCGGGTCGACTGAGGGCCATGCTCAAGGCCTATCGCCCGATCACCCTCCTCTGGATGCTCCCTTTCCTGCTCCTCGTCTCCTTGGTCGACTCCGTTGCCAATGTCCTCCTGCTTCGGTGGCGGCCCAGTGCCCGCCACGTCATGTCGTGGGCGTGGAACATCGCGCACCTTCCCTCGACCATCTCGGCCCGCCGTCGCTTTCGCCCGGTGCGTGCCCATGGCGACGAGGAGCTGTTCAGGTTCCAGGCCAGGGGCTCGGTGAGACTGCGAGAAGTGGGCTCGGAGTTGACCGACCGAATCCTCTCGGTCTTCGACGACGACCAGGCGCTGGCCCGCGGGACGAGACGTGTCTGGTCCAGCCCCGGGATCTGGGGAGCGGTCCTGGCCGTCTTCGTGGTTCTGGTCGCCTGCTGGTCGATATTCTTCTCGGGAGTCCCCAACGCCGGCTTCAGCTTCCCCTTCGAGCCCCCGACGGTGGCGGCCGACCGCTTCTTCGCGGGCTGGAACGACTCCGGTCTCGGCTCGGCCGACGCGGTCCACCCCGCGGTGGGCTTCGCCGGGCTGGTGTCGTTCCTCTGGTTCGGTGCCGAAGGGGCGTCGCGGACCGTGGTGACCATCCTGTTCGCGGTTCTGGCCGTGCTGGGCATGGGCAGGCTGGCCGGCCGGCTCGGCTTCCGAGGGCCCGGGCGCTACCTGTCGGGGCTGGTCCTGTTGTCCGGCCCGGGAACGGCGTTGATCGTCGGTGCCGGCTCATGGCTGGCCCTCGGCGCCGCGGGGGTGTTGCCGTGGGCGGTGCGATCGGTGTTCCTCCACCCCACGGATCGGGCGAGAAGCTGGATGACCCACATCGGCTTGACGTTGATGTGGACCCTCCTGCTCACCTCGATCTCGCCTGTTCTCGGGGTGGTCCCCTTCGGGGTGTCGATCCTGTGGAGGTTCGTCGGTGGAAGCCGATCGTCGATCCGGCTCGGACTGGCCAGCCTCCCGGCGGGGGTGGTGGCAGCTGCTTTCGCATCGGACGATCGGGGCTGGGTGCTCGAAACCGACCGGCGCCTCGGGCTCCTGATGTCGGAGTGGTGGCCGATCTTGGTCGCGGCGGTGGCGATCGCTATCACCTTCACCGAAGGACGGGCTCGGAGACTCGGGTTCTTCGGAGCCGTCCTCGGGCTGGGAGGCATGCTCGCTGTCCGTCTCCCCTACGGAGGGCCTGGTGCGGAGGAGGCCGGTTTGGTGCTCGCCTCCTTCGGCTCGGCCGTCGTGGTCGCCGCTGCTCTCGACCACCTCAGCATCGAGCCACGGCGGCTTATCGCCGGGGTGGGAGCAGCTGCGATGCTGGTTCTCTCGGTGGGCGGCTTGCTCGACGGGCGACTCGGATTGCCGGCCGGTGACGGCAACGAGAGGCTGTCATTCGCCTCGACCCTCGCCGGGCAGGGGGGGCCAGGCCGCATCTTGATGATGTCGGTCGAGCGTGACTCGATCCCTGGCGAGGCGAGACCGGGGCCGGGGGTGTGGTACCGGACGGTCGACGGCCAGGGGACTTCGATCGACGAGGTATGGCTGCCCGAGAGACGGGAGGGCGACCTGTCGCTCGATGCGGCCATCGCCCGCATCGCCACCGGAGCCGAGCTGCGGCCGGGTCGGGCCCTGGCTCGGTTCTCCATCGATTGGGTGGTCATCGCCGGTGCAGAGTCGCCCCTGGACCGCATATTCCAATCGCAGCTGGACATGGTGCCGACCCCGTTGATCCCGGAGTGGAAGGTCTTCGAGAACCCTGTTTCGGAGCCGTTGGCATCCGGTGACGGGGGGATGATCTGGTCTCGGCAAGGGACCGGGTTCGCCGGGGCTCCAGGTCCGGGCAGGATCGGGATCAACGTGAGTCATTCCCCCGGATGGCAGCCCGAGCCGGAGTCACGCGGCTGGCGTCTCAGCGTTGCCGCCACCGAAGGCGAAGCGACGTTCACCGGTGGCGGCTACCTCAGGATTGCCCCGTTCGCGGCGGTGGGCTTGCTCCTTGTCTCTCTCCTGCTGATCGCGTGGGGGAAGGTGAGAGGATGACCAAGGCCCTCCTCGCCCTGATCGTGTCCGGTCTCGCCGCCACCGTGTTGATCCTGCCGCAACAGGAACCGCCGGTGCCGGATCTCGCCGCGGCGATCGACCCACCTCCGGTCTCGGTCTGTGCGGTAGAGGAGGGAATCGACCGCAGCACCAACGTCGGTGTGGTGTCGACCATCGACGGCGATGGGCAATTCACTGTCTTCGCCGGCGGCCTCTCGGCCGGATCCACGTCATTCGACACCGGACCGTCGGGATCCGTCTCCCTACCGGTCGTCGACGTGGCTGCCGTCGGGTTGGCGGCAGGCCTGGTCGAGTTGCCCAACCCCGAAGCGGCGAGTGCCTCATTGATTCTCGGAGCCGAGTCCCTGGCGCACGAGTCGTGTCTCGCGGCGCCCGCACCACAAACCCTGCTCGGGGCCGGCTCCTCCACGAGTGGCCAGGAATTCGACGTACAGCTGATGAACCCGTACTCGGGCACTGCGCTCGTCGACCTGACCGTGCGGTCGGAGTCCGGGCTCGAGTCGGCCGCCCAGTTGAAGGGGATAGCGGTGCCGTCTCGCTCGTCGGTTGTCTTCGACATGGATGAGGTGCTGCCAGGGCGTGAATCAATGGCAGTGACGATCGACACGATCAGAGGCAGCGTGATGGCTGCAGGCCGTTTGCAGGATGGCACCGACGATGCCTTGTGGAACGCCATCGCTCCTGCCCAGGACTGGTTCGTGCCCATACCGTCGGGCGGGGCGAGCGAGGTGGTGATATCGACGGGCGCGGACATCGATGTCGAATTCGAAATAGATGTCTACGGACCGGATGGGCTGGTCGAGGCGTCCGATGAGGGTGTGGTCCCGGCCCGCGGGGAGACCGTCATCGCAGCCGGGGCCGCCGGTGCAGAGGCGGCGGCAATCCGAGTTCTGTCGACCCAGCCGGTGGCCGTGTTCCTTCGGGCTGCCGGTGGGAGCGGGGTGGCGATCACGTCGGGTTCGACGCTCGGGGCCTCACGCTGGCTCCTGCCCGCGGCGGGGCTGGGCCCGGGGGGCACCGGACGGATGGTGATCCTCAACTCGGGGCTGGAGGAGGCGATCGTGGTGGTCACCGCCCAAAGGGCCGAGTCCGTCGCCCAGGAGATACCGGTGCCTGCCGGGTCGGTCATCGAGGTCGAGGCCCTGGAGGGCAATGCGAACGCGTATACCCTCAAAGGTGAGGGTCTCCTGGTTCCGGTTTGGGTGACGACAGCCGGGACTGCCACGGCTTACAGCATCGGCGTGCCGATGGTCGATGAGTGACGTCTGGATCAGGCTGGGGCTGATCACAGTCGTCCTCGGGCTCGGGCTGATAGTCGGCGCGGCATTGCACATCCGGGATCGGCGGCGCCCGGCCCCGATCGACGTCACCGGGCTCGCTCCCGGGGTCTACTTCTTCTCGTCGGCGACGTGTCACGAATGTCTCCCCGCTCGAGACCTCATCGAGGCGGCGCTGGGACCCGAAGGGTTCGTCGAAGTCAAGTGGGAAGAGCAGCCGGCCACCTTCGCCGAAATCGGGATCGAAGAGGTCCCGGCGACGATCGTTGTCGAAGAGGATCGGCCGGCGCGCCTGTTCACGGGGATCCCGGTCGGGGCGTTCTAGGGCAGGGTCCTTGTATGGGAGGGGCGTGACTCCTAGCGTGCCCGCCATATGGTTCTCAGTTGTGCCCGATGTGGCTCGCCGTCAGCGGCCGTGATGACATTTTCCTATGGTGACAGCGCAGTCTGGATGGACGATCTCGTCAACGGCATGGAGCCACACGGGTACGCCATGTGTGCCGACCATGCCGACCGGATGATTCCTCCGCAGGGCTGGACCCTGACCGACCGTCGCACCGTCACCCGGCTCTTCGCCCCGCTCTCAGTGGCCTGATGCCCCTCGACCGCGACCTATTGGACGCGGTCAGGGATCTCGACGAGCACGACTTGCGTCGCTTGCTCATCCTGACCAGGGCCCAGCTCCAGAGATCGGGAGCGCTGGTGACAGGCGACCATCCCGAGGTGAGGCTCCGTCAGCAGAGCGTGAGGTGCGGCAAGGCGGGGTGCACCCAGTGCCCTCACGGCCCGTATTGGTATGCATATTGGACGGAGAACGGGCGGCGGAGGAGCAAGTATGTGGGTCGTTTCCTCGATGACGAGGCGTTGTCCTAGCGTCGAACGCGACTTACGATATTTTCCACCTACCAGCGTCGAGACGAAATGAACTGCCCCCAGTGCTCCGAACCTGATGTGATCGAGATCGAGCACATCCTCCCCGACGGGACAGAAGTGCTGTTCTTCGCATGCCACAACTGCGAGGAGAGGTGGTGGAACCGTGACGGTGTCGATATAGACATCACGCAGGTTCTGGAGATCGTTCGACAACACCGAACGTGACCCAAACCCGGCGGCCGATCCGGGACAACCCGTGGCCGATCGTCTTCACCCTCGCCGGGATCTCACTGGTGATCCTTGTCGTCTTGAACCCGTGGTGGATCATCTCGGCTACGACTCCGACCGGCGGCGATATGGGGGCCCATGTCCTCGGCCCCGCCTATTTGCGCGACACGCTGCTCCCCGAGGGCCGCATCCTCGGATGGTCGAATGACTGGTTTGCCGGCTTCCCCGCCTTCTATTTCTACTTTCCGCTGCCTTCGCTGATCATCGTCTTGTTCGATCTGTTCCTGCCCTACGGGGTGGCGTTCAAAGTGGTGACGGTGATCGGGCTGATCGCCCTGCCACCGGCCGCCTACTACCTCGCCCGATCGATGCGCCTCGGCAAGCATGCCTCGCTCGTGGCCGCCGGCTCCGGCGTCGTCTTCGCCTTCTTCGAGAGCTATTCGATATACGGGGGCAATGTCGCATCGACCTTGGCCGGTGAGTTCGCATACTCGTGGTCGTTCGCCCTGTCCTTGGTCTACGTGGGGCTGCTGATGCGGGCGGTGCGTGACGACAAGAAGTACATGAAGTGGGCGGCGCTGGCCCTGGGGGCCACCGCCCTCTGCCATGTGCTGACCACGATCGTCGTCATCTTCGCCTCGCTGTTCGTCCTGCCCTGGCGCAAGGGTTTCTGGCGCACCCTTGCCATTTGGGCCTGGGGTTTCGCCATCGCCGCATTCTGGGCGCTGCCGCTCGTCGCCAGGATCGGCCTCACCTCTGACATGTCCTGGACCCCACTGTCACGTCTGGAGGAAGTGTTCCCGGTCGAGCTGTGGCTCCTGCTCCCGCTCGCGATCGGGGGTGCCATCTGGCTCAGCCGCCGCACATCCCGAGCTGCCCCGCTGTTGGCCGCGACCCTGCTGCCGGTCATCTACTTCCCATTGCCGAACATCATGCCCGAGTTGCTTCCAAGCGTGTTCGGTGGTGAGCGATGGAAGCTTTGGAACGGACGGCTCCTGCCGTACTGGTACTTCGGAGTGTGCTTTTTCGCTGCCGTGGGCGTCGGAGCAGCCCTCATCTGGCTGTCTCGGCGGCTGCCGGCGAGAATCTCCACTCACTGGCCGCGAGCCCTCATCGCCCTCGTCACCATCGTTGCCTCCGCCCTGGTCGCGGATTCCTCCGAGTTCCCGGTGTGGGCCTGGGTTCCGGTGGCCGTCGCCGGGGCGCTACTGATCGGTGTCTCCTTCATGTGGGACAACGCCATCTCGACCCGCACCTTCCTCACCGCGAGCACCCTGGTCCTGGTGGTATTCGGCGCCCTGTCCGGTGTCACCTTCATCGACGGATGGGCAAAGTGGAACTACGAGGGATATGAGTCAAAGGCGAAATGGCCCGAGTACGAAGCGCTCATGGCGCGGATCGACGAGCTTCCCGACGGTCGCGTGCACTGGGAGGCGAACAGCGACCTGAACGAATACGGGACACCGATGTCCCCGATGCTGATCCCTTACTGGACCGAAGGGAGCCATCCCTCCATGGAGGGTCTCTACTTCGAGTCGTCCCTGACCACGCCGTTTCATTTCATCACGTCGTCGGAGATGTCCGAGCACCCGTCGAACCCGATTCCGGGCCTGACCTATCACACGGGTGAGATGGAGCGCGGCATTCGGCATCTGGAGCTCTTCGGGGTTTCCTACTACGTGTCGTTCACCCCTGAGGCGACGGAGCGGGCCGACGGCCTCTCCGAGCTGGCCAAGCTCGAAACCACCGGTCCGTTCACGATCTATCGGCTGCCCGAGACCCAACTCGTCGAGGCGGCCAGCTTCGAGCCTGGGGTGTACGAGGTTCCCGACCGGGGCATGCTCGCATCGTTGACCGGCGCCGACACCGTCACCGGCTCCAATGGTGAGGAGCTGCCGAGCTTCTTCGACATGGCGCTCGAGTGGTACGAGGACGTCGACAACCTCGATCGATGGGTCGTGGCCGACGGTCCCGAGGAGTGGCCGCGGATCGAATCTCTCGACGACCGGCCGGATGTCCCGCTCGATACCCCTGAGGACGCGGTGAGCGACATCGTGGTCGACAACCACCGGATCTCATTCACCACCAGCGCAATCGGGGTGCCCCACCTGATCAAGGTGTCATATTTCCCGAACTGGTTGGCTGAGGGAGCCGAAGGCCCATGGCGGGCGACTCCTTCCCTGATGGTGGTGGTCCCCACCACAGAGCACGTGGTCCTCGAGTTCCAGGACACGTGGGTGGAGAGCGGTGGGAAGATGGCGACGCTGGTTGGTGTCGTGGTCTTGATCGGAGCCGCAATCTGGGGATGGCAGAGGAGAATGGCCATAACCAGGGGAACCAGGCATGGAGTGGAGTAAGGGATGTGTTCTGGGGTCTAGGACCGCGGGCCTGAGGCCCCTTCGGCCTTCCTCAGGACCTTCCGCATCGCGAACAGGCCCAGTATCGTCCTCGGCACCCTCTTGACCAGGGACGACCTGGCTATCCGGAGCTCCTCCACCACCACCGGCACCTCCCGTATCCGATAGCCGGCGCGCTCGGCCCGGACTACCAACTCGGTGTCGAAGAGGTCCTTGCGGCTGACCACCGACGGGGCCACTTCTCGAACCAGGTCCCGCCGGAAAGCCTTCATCCCGTGGGTGTCGCTGACTCTCGAGCCGAGGATGGTTCTCAGCAGCACGTTGAAGACGCGGGTGGCGATGCGCCTGATCAGGGGGCGGCGGTCCTCGGAGAGCGGGTCACGCTTCGAGGCGATCACCAGGTCGGCGTCGTCTTGTTCCAGGACACGACGGAGGAAGTCCGCCGAGAAGTAGTCGATGTCGAAGTTGACGACCCAGTCGCCCTCCGCTTCGAGAAAACCGTGTCTCATCGCCGCCCCATAGTCGGGCTCGGCGAGGGAGAGAACCGCGACCGGCCATCCGGCAGCCACCTCTTTGGCGACTGCGGCGGTGCCGTCGGTCGAGCCGTTTTCGACGATGAGGATCCGATATTCCTCACCGAGGCTCTCCATCTCTTTGACCAGCGCCGGGATGGCCCTGGGAATGAAGGCGGCCTCGTTGTACACGGGCACGACGATGGCGAAGGTTGGGCTCATCGGATGCCGGGAGTGTAGGAATCAGCAAGAGATAGGCCGATCCCTAGACTCGGCGCCCTGCATGAATCCCGACGTTGTTTTCAAGGCCTACGACATTCGCGGCCGCACCGACAACGGAGACCTCGATCCCGATCTTTTCCGGTCGGTCGGAGGCGCCTTCGTGTCGTTGCTGGACGCCGCCGCGGTGGCAGTGGGGAGGGACATTCGGGACTCGTCTGACGGTCTGTTCGCCGGCCTGGCCGAGGGCATCACGTCCGCCGGCGCCGACGTCATCGATATCGGCGAGGTGCCGACCGACCTCGTCTACTTCTATTCGGGCAAGCACGACGTGCCGGGTGCCATCATCACCGCCTCGCACAACCCGCCCCAGTACAACGGTCTCAAGCTGTGCCGGGCCGGGGCGGCTCCGGTCGGAGCCGATACCGGGCTTGCCCAGATCAAGGAATTCGTCGTCGAGGGGGCGTCGACCCTTGCTGGTGCGACAGGGTCGATCCGGCGTGTCGATGCCGTGGACGAATACGTTGACCACCTGCTCGGGATAGTGGGCTCGGAGACGATCGGCCGGCTGCGGGTGGCGGCAGACGGTGGCAACGGGATGGCGGGGGTGACGATCACCAAGGTTTTCGAGCGTATCGCCGCGTCCCTGGACGGTCTCTACCTCGAGCCCGACGGGACGTTCCCCAACCATCCCGCCGACCCGATCCAGCTCGAGAACCTCCAGGATCTGATCAAGATGGTCGAGGGTGGCGATTACGACCTCGGGGTCGCTTTCGATGGCGACGCCGACCGTGCCTTCTTCATCGACGACGTCGGCTCCCCGGTGAGCGGCAGCACTGTCACCGCCCTCATCGCCAGGTGGATGCTCCAACGCCGGCCGGGCTCGACGATCATCCACAACCTGATCACCTCGCGTGCGGTGCCCGAGGTGGTGCGTGCCGCCGGCGGAGTCCCGGTGAGGACCCGGGTGGGCCACAGCTACATCAAGCAGGTCATGGCGGAATCGGGGGCGGTCTTCGGGGGGGAGCACAGCGGTCACTACTACTTTTCGGACAACTACCGGGCCGACTCGGGAATGCTCGCCATGCTCGTCCTGATGAGGGTGATCTCCGAGGACGGGCGACGCCTGTCCGCCCTCCGGGACGATGTAGAGCTCTATTCGGCCTCGGGGGAGATCAACTTCGAGGTGAAGGATTCCCGGATCTCGATGGAGCGGGTGCAGGCCTCGTTCCCGGACGCCACGATCGACCTCCTCGACGGCTTGTCAGTCGACCTGGGCGACTCCTGGTTCAACCTCCGCCCCTCCAACACCGAGCCGCTGCTTCGGTTGAATGTCGAGGCACGTGATCCCGAGACGGTTGCAGAGACCGTGAGGCGGGTAGAGCACATCCTCGAGGAGGAATCATGAGCCTGGTCCATCCCGATCTGGCTGCGGTGTTGGTGTGCCCGGTCGACAAGGGCAAGCTCGGCGAGGATGTCGAAGCCTCGGAATTGGTGTGCACCGTGTGCGATCGCCATTATCCGGTCCGCGATGGAATCCCGATAATGCTGATCGACGAGGCCGAGGGGGGCCCGAATGAGTGAGATGTTGGAGATGATCCGGACCCTGGGCGACCAACTCCGCTGGGCCCGGGACCTCGAACCTCCACCCGTGGAGCCGGCCTCCGACCTCCTCGTCGCCGGAATGGGTGGCTCGGGCATCGCCGGGGACTTCGGTGCGGCGCTGGCGGTGCAGGCGCATGGCCGTGTTGCCGTGCACAAGGGCTACTCCCCGCTCCCTGGTTGGGCATCCCGCGTCCGCCCCACCGTCCTCGCCATCTCGTACTCGGGCAACACCGAGGAGACCATCGACATGGTGGCCGCGGCGAGTGCCGCCGGTCTGCCGATCGTCACGATCACCACCGGTGGCCGGCTGGCCGAGATGACGACCGAAGCGGGTTGGCCCACGATCGGCGTCCCTGCAGGGCTCCAGCCGCGCGCCGCGGTCGGCTATCTGGTGGGTGCGGTCTCCAGGCTCCTCCATTCGTTCGGTGTCCTCCCGGATCAGTCTGCCGCTCTCGACGAGACTGCGGATCTGGTAGACGCCGCCACCTCCGACGGGTCAGAGACCTGGAGGATGGCTTCCGGGTTGGCCAAGGAGCTGACGGGCCGCATAACCATCGTCTATGGCGGGGGGCCGATCAGTGGCACGGCCGCCCAACGCTGGAAGACCCAGATCAACGAGAACGCCAAGATGCCGGCGTGGTGGTCATTGCTCCCGGAGCTCGACCACAACGAGTTGGTCGGTTGGGAGACCTTGCCCTCTTTGACCCGAGATCTGCTGGGAATCGTGGCCCTGACCGATCGGTCGGATCACCCCCGGGTCGGCGCCCGGCTCGATCATTCGTCGGCGTTGACCGAATCGGCGGTGCCATGGCTGGCCAAGATATCGTCGACCGGCGACTCCGAGTTGGCGCGTCTCATGACGCTCACCGCATCAGGAGACCTGGTCTCCTGGCGGCTTGCCGAGGAGGCCGGGGTCGACCCGGTCCCGGTGGCGACCATCGAGAAACTGAAGAAACTCCTGGTAAAGGATTGAGATGAACTACGACATTGCCAACCCTGAGCTCGCCGTAGATGGCGCCCGAAGGGTCGAATGGGCGGGACGCCGCATGCAGGTGTTGGCCACGGTGCGGGAGCGGTTCGCAAAAGAGAAGCCACTCGACGGGCTCCTGGTGGCCGCCTGCCTCCATGTGACCGCCGAGACCGCCAACCTCATGCTCGCGTTGCGTGACGGCGGCGCCGAGCCCCTGCTTTGCGCATCGAACCCTCTCTCCACCCAGGACGACGTGGCCGCCGCACTGGTCGCCGAGGGCATCCCGGTCTTTGCCATAAGGGGTGAAGATGCCGACACCTACTACAAGCACATCCACGCCGTGCTCGACCACGCCCCTGCGATCACGATGGACGACGGAGCCGACCTGGCGACGCTGCTCCACACGGATCGACGTGACATCGAGGTCATCGGCTCCACCGAGGAGACCACGACCGGGGTCATCCGCCTCAAAGCGATGGCTGCCGACGGAACTCTCAGGGTGCCGGTGGTGGCGGTCAACGACTCGGCTACCAAGCATCTCTTCGACAATCACTACGGAACCGGGCAGTCGGCCATCGATGGCATCATCCGGGCCACGAACGTCCTCCTCGCCGGTCAGAACATGGTGGTCATCGGCTACGGCGACTGTGGACGGGGCGTGGCCAAGCGGGCCGACGGCCACGGAGCCAGGGTCATCGTGGTGGAGGTCGACCCGGTGCGGGCCCTGGCCGCGGCCATGGACGGATTCCGGGTGATGACTGCTGCCGACGCGGCCCGGGTTGGAGACATCTTCGTCACCGTGACCGGGAACAAGCACGTGCTTCGCATGGAGCATTTCGACGTGATGAAAGATGGTGTGATCCTGGCCAACGCCGGGCATTTCGACATCGAGCTCGATCTCGCCGCCCTGCGGGCGGCAGCAGTGGGGCGTCGGGCGATTCGCAACAACCTGGAGGAGTTCGAGATGGCCGACGGTCGCCGCATACTGGTGGCCGCCGAAGGTCGGTTGGTCAATCTCGGTGCCGCCGAGGGCCATCCGGCCGATGTCATGGACATGTCGTTCTCCAACCAGGCGCTCGCAGCCGAGTATCTGGCCCTCAACGTCGACCATCTCGAGCCCCGTATCTACACATTGCCCGCCGAGATCGACGCCGAGGTCGCCTCGATCAAGCTGGGCCACCTGGGCGGCGGCCTCGACACCCTCACGGAGGAGCAGGTGGCGTACCTGTCCGGATGGCAAGAGGGAACCTCGTAGAACCAAAACGTAGAACGAAAACGTCCTTGCCCACCCATAGGGTCGGCAACGATGACGCTCTGCCAAGCCTGTCACGCACCGGCTCCGGGATTTCTCTGCCCACGTTGTCGCGCCGGCCTGAGGCCGGCACCGGAGCGCATTCTCGACGGTGGTATCCGGCTGGTAGCCGCCTTCGAGCACGAAGGTGTAGCCCGGGAGTTGGTGCATGGCCTCAAATACCGGGGACTGACCGGCTTTGCCGACCTGGTGGTCGAGATCGTCGCTCCCCGAGCCCCGCGACTACCTGTGGTTCCTGTGCCTCGAACCTGGTCTCGTCAGATCCTCTACGGGGTCGACCCGGCATGGGAGATAGGCCTCCGACTGGCGCGGGCCCTCGACGTGCCGCTCCTGGATCCGCTCTCGGCACCGGTGCACAGCAGACGACGGGCAGGGGGAGATCACTCCCGACCGGCGCCGCGATTCGGGGTCCGGGGCCAGGTGCCGACCCGGTTCGTCCTGGTCGACGATGTCGTCACCACCGGGGCCACAGTCCGATCGGCGGCAAATTCCTTGGGATTGGGGCGATTAGCGCTTGTGATTGCGGCCAATGCAACCGATAGGTGTCTAGTCCGCTGATACGAGGCAGGAGTTTCAATGATCAATTGGCAGGGACGTGTCCGCAGCCTGGAGCCGCCATGGCCTCGGTAGTGATCGTCGACGATGCCGAGCTGTTTCGCGAGGCGCTGAAGGCTGCTTTCACCCAGGAGGGATTCGAGGTGAGAGGTGTGGCCGCCGACGCGATGAAGGCCATCGATCTGGCGCGGGCACACCAGCCGGACCTGGTGATCCTGGACCTTCTCATGCCCGGGATGTCGGGGATCGAAGTGGTGGGATCCATCGTCAAGTCGAGTCCGGGCACCAAAGTCGTCCTCCTCACCTCCAGCGAGTCGGCCAAGGACCTGCTGGCCGCAGTCAAGGCCGGGGCATCCGGCTACCTGACCAAGGACACCCCGTTGCCGAGACTGGTGGCCGCGATGAACGATGTGCTCGAGGGTGGCGCCGCCGTGTCGCCGGCGATGGGCGGCAAGCTCTTCTCGGCATTGCGTGACCTGCTCCGTCACCATGGCGAGGCGGTGGCACGCAGTCCCGAGCTGACAGGTCGCGAATTGGAGATCCTGGGGCATGTCGGGGCAGGGAAGACATCCAAGGAGATAGCCCTCGAGTTGTTCATCTCAGAGAACACGGTGCGCAATCACGTGCGAAACGTGCTCGACAAGTTGGGGTTGAAGTCACGATTCGAGGCGGTCACCTGGGCGCAGCGAGAAGGTCTCATCGATATCCGCTGACCGGAAGTTCGCCCTGGGTCAAATCCTGGCCACCGGTAGCATGGGAGCCCAATGCCAATCCTCTCCAAGGTCCTGCGTGCCGGAGAAGGCAAGACTCTCAGGCGGTTTCAGGGCATCGTGGCCGCGGTCAACGACCTCGAGCCCGGTTTCGAAGCCCTTTCCGACCAGGACCTGACCGCCAAGACAACCGAGTTCAAAGGTCGCATCCTGCGCGGCGAGTCGCTCGACGACCTCCAGGTCGAGGCCTTTGCCACAGTGCGCGAGGCCGCCAAGCGGGTCCTGGGCCAACGCCACTTCGACGTCCAGATCATCGGCGCCGCCGCCCTGAACCGGGGCATGGTCGCCGAGATGAAGACTGGTGAGGGCAAGACCCTCGTCTCGACCATGCCTGCCTATCTGAACGCCCTGGCCGGCGAGGGAATCCACCTGGTCACCGTCAACGACTACCTGGCCTCTCGTGATGCCGAGTGGATGGGAGCGATTCACCGGTTCCTCGGTTTGAAGGTGGGCCTGATCCAAAACGGCATGGCCCCGTCCGAGCGCCATCCCGCCTATGACGCCGACATCACATACGGGACCAACAACGAGTTCGGCTTCGACTACCTGCGAGACAACATGGCGATGCGGGCCGCCGACCGGGTCCAGCGGGGCCACACCTACGCCATCGTCGACGAGGTCGACTCGATCCTCATCGACGAGGCGAGGACCCCGCTGATCATCTCCGGCCGCGTCTCCGACAGTGCCAAGTGGTATCGGGACTTCGCCAAGATCGTCAACCGGCTGCAACGGGACGTCCACTACGAGGTGGATGAGCGGAAACGTCAGGTGCTGACCACCGAGGAGGGCGTATCGCGGGTGGAGCAGGTGCTCGGCGTGGAGAACCTCTTCGACCATGCCGCGGTGGACTTCGTCCATCATCTCGAGGCCGCCCTCAAGGCCAAGGAGCTGTTTCTCCATGACGTCGACTATCTGATCGACCACGGAGAGGTGAAGATCGTCGACGAGTTCACCGGGCGTGTCCTCGAGGGCCGTCGCTATTCCGAGGGCCTGCACCAGGCGATCGAGGCCAAAGAGGGGGTGGCGATCAAGGAGGAGAACCAGACCCTGGCGACCATCACCCTCCAGAATTACTTCCGGCTCTACGAGAAGCTCGCCGGCATGACCGGCACCGCCGAGACCGAGGCCGCCGAGCTGGCCCAGATCTACAACCTCGAGGTGATCTCGGTCCCGACCAATCGGCCCCTGGCCCGAGACGACGAGGGCGACCTCGTATACAAGAGCGAGGACGGGAAGTTCGCCGCCGTCGTCGCCGACGTGATGGCCAGGACCGAGGTCGGCCAGCCGGTCCTATTGGGCACGGTGTCGATAGAGAAGTCGGAGAAGCTGTCGAAGGCCTTCGACAAGCACGGCCTCAAACACGAGGTCCTCAACGCCAAGCACCATGCGCGGGAGGCGGACATCATCGCCCAGGCAGGGCGCCCCGGCGCGGTGACCGTCGCCACCAACATGGCCGGGCGTGGTGTCGACATCATGCTCGGGGGCAACCCCGACGGGATGGCGAGGACAGAGCTCAAGCGCCGCGGGGTCACGTCGGACGATCCCTCCTACCAGGAGCTGGAAGCCAAGCTCACCGAGGAGTTCGCCAACCAGATCGAGCCCGACAAGGAGACGGTGATCGACGCCGGCGGTCTCTACGTGGTCGGCACCGAGCGCCACGAGTCGAGACGGATCGACAACCAGCTTCGAGGCCGTTCCGGTCGTCAGGGCGACCCTGGAGAGTCACGTTTCTATCTCTCGCTCGAAGATGACCTGATGCGTCGCTTCCAGGGGGAATGGGTCACCTCGATCATGGATCGTCTCCGTCTCCCGGAGGATCAGCCGATCGAAGCCAACATGGTTTCCAAGGCGATCGAGCGCGCCCAGCGCCAGGTCGAGTCACAGAACTTCGAGATCCGCAAGAACGTCCTGAAGTACGACGAGGTGATGAACCGCCAGCGCGAGGTTGTCTACGAGTGGCGCCGGTCGATTCTCGAGGGGACTGCGGGAGACGACCTGATCGGGGATTGGATCGAGACCGTGGTCACCGATGTCGTGGAGAGCGAGATCTCCGGCGACGTTCCCCGATCGTCGTGGGACTGGGAGTCCCTGCAGCGCGAGCTCACCCAGTACTACCCGACCGAGATCGACGACTCCAAGGTCCCAGGTGGCGTCGACCAGGTGGTGGACTTCGTCGTCGACGAGGCATCGGGGGCCTATTCCAGGCGCGAGGAGGATCTCGGGTCCGAGGTGCTGCGTCAGGTGGAGCGATCGGTGATGCTCTCGGTGATCGACAACAAGTGGCGTGAGCATCTCTCGGAGATGGACTACCTGCGGGCCGGGATCGGGCTGCGGGCGATGGGGCAGAGGGACCCGTTGTCCGAGTACCAGCGAGAGGCATACGACATGTTCACCGAGCTGGTGGACTCGGTGAAGCGGGATGCGGTGCGCTACCTGTTCCACGTCGAGCTGGCCAAGCCCAAGACGGAGCCGCAGCGGGTGGCCGCAAATCCCACCGGCAACGGATCGAGCAAGCCCGTGGTCTCCGACAAGATCGGTCGCAACGACCCTTGCCCATGTGGCAGCGGGAAGAAGTACAAGCGCTGTCACGGCGCGGCCTAGCGGCCGGTATCAGGTAGCAGGAATGCCCGTGGAGATCACCGACCCGAAGACCACTTTGGCCGAGTTGCGGCAGCGATTGGTCGACGCCCGCGGTTTCCTCGATCTCGAGACCAAGGAGAAGGAGTTGGCCCAGCTCCGGGAGCGAGCATCGGCGCCCGACCTCTGGGACGACCAGGACCAGGCACGGACCGTCAGCCGTCGCCTGGCCCGCTACGAGGGCCTGTTCGACATGGTCTCCAACCTCACGTCCAAGATCGACGACGCCGAGGTGTTGCTGGAGCTGGCCGCCGAGGCAGAAGACGCCGAATCGAGAGAGGAGGCGCTCGACGAGCTGGGCGATGTCTCTCGTCAGTTGGATGCCCTGGAGTTGGAGTCGTTGTTCTACGACGAGTACGACGAGGCCGACGCCATCCTCAGCGTCCACGCCGGGGCCGGGGGAGTGGATGCCCAGGACTGGGCCGAGATGATGGCCCGCATGTATCAGCGGTTTCTCACCGATGCCGGATTCACGTTCACGGTCGAGGAGGTGACCGAAGGGGAGGAGGCCGGGATCAAGTCGGCGACCTTCAGCGTCAAGGGAGATCGTGCCTACGGCACCCTCGAGTCGGAGCGTGGAGTGCATCGTCTGGTGCGGATCAGCCCCTTCGACTCCAATGCCCGACGCCAGACATCGTTCGCCGGGGTCGACGTCGTGCCCGATCTCGGCGATCAGGCCAAGCTCGAGATCAACGAAGACGACCTCCGCATCGACACCTACCGTTCCCAGGGAGCGGGGGGCCAGCACGTGAACACCACCGACTCGGCGGTGAGGATCACCCACATCCCGACCGGGATCGTTGCCCAATGCCAGAAC
>JBOGEU010000875.1:0-1144 GCA_050741995.1 Acidimicrobiia bacterium
GAACGGGGACCGTTATGCGACCGGGGAAGTGGTCGACGACATGCATTTCGATCGGCTGATCGACGATGTCGTGGGATCGCTGGACACCTACCGCCGGGAGCATCGCTCCGGCAGCGCCGATGGAACCGGGGCGAACACTCGCAGAGGCCGGGCTATCGCCACCACCATGAAGGCCACCATCACGCCGTCCACCTCGACCGCAGCAATCAAGCTCAATGAAGATGGCAGTGTCAACGTGCTGACGAGCAGCGTGGACCTCGGCCAAGGCATGAAAACCGCTCTGGCGCAGATCGCGGCCGGAACCCTCGATGTTCCCTATCACAAGGTTCAGGTATCCGAGCCTGACACCGACATCACCCCATACGATCAGCAGACCAGCTCAAGCCGAACCACTTACTCGATGGGCAACTCGGTCATCCAGGCTGCCGAGGACATACGGCGTCAGCTCGTCGAGCTGGGCGCCGAGCAGCTCGAGGCCGCAGTCGAGGACGTCGAGCTGAGAGACGGCGTCATCCAGGTACGCGGGGCCCCCGCACGCGCCCTCACCTATGAGCAGGCCCTTCGCCGAGCCAGAAGGGGGACCCTGCAGGGGGTCGGCGCCTTCATCACCGAGGGCGGGCTCGATCCGGAGACCGGCCAGGGAATCGCCTCCGTGCACTGGCATCACGGGGCCGCAGGATGTGAAGCCGAAGTGGATTTGGAAACCGGGAAGGTGGAGATCCTCCACCTGACATCGGCTGTGTTCGCGGGAAAGGTCATCAACCCGCGACTGTGCGAGCTCCAGATCGAGGGCAGTCTGCTCTTCGGGCTCGGGCAGGCGCTCTTCGAGGAGATTGCCTACGAAGACGGCCAGGTGACCAACGCCAACCTTTCCGACTACATGATTCCGTCCTTCGACGATCTCCCCGACACGCTTCATGTCTCGTTGCTGGAGGCGGACACTCATGGCGACATCCATGGTGTGGGAGAGACCGCGCTCCCGCAGGTGAGCCCGGTGATCGCCAACGCCATCCGCGACGCGGTCGGGGTTCATATCAACGACCTCCCTCTCACCGCCGAGAAAGTGTTGCGCGCCTTGAGTCAGGGCCAGGTCGGTCACGATGACGGCCGTACCGCGAGGACGACGCCTGAACCGTCTCGGGTG
>JBOGEU010000876.1:0-4292 GCA_050741995.1 Acidimicrobiia bacterium
CCCCCATCACCATGGCCAGCAGCGATAGGGCGATGGTGATCGGTGCGGCCACCGTGTCGACCAGACCGACCAGAGGTGCCAGGACCGGGATCAGGAGATAGGTGATGATGCAGCGGATCCCGGAGACGACGATGGCGGCAGTCGTGGACCGGCGGGCCCCGAACACCGCGTTCTTGTCGACAAGGTCGCCCACCCTGAGCAGACGCCGCATGAGCCTGTCAGCGGGGGTGCGCTCCGGCAGAAGTTCTTGCATCGGGCTAATTCCTACCTGGCGGCGTCAGCGGGGCCACCCGCTCCGATCGACCGCGATCCGTTGAGGATTCGAGCACGCTAACCGCGGCGCGACGGCCCGAATCGATGCACTCGTTGAGCCCGATGCCGTGGAACGCCCCCCCGGCGAGGGCCAGCCCGGGGTGAGCGGCCAACGCCGCCTCCGCAGTTGACACCCGATTGGTGTGTCCCAGTGTGTACTGGTGGAGTCCGCCCTCCCACGGATGTGCCCAGGTCCGGGCCGGCTTTGCAGCGATGCCAAGCATTGCCTCCAATTCGTCCAAGGCCACTCCCAGCAGCCGATCCTCCCCGGCCAAAGCCAGATCCTGGCCGTGGGGACCACCGACAAAGACTCGGAGGAGCTCGAAGCCCTGGTCCGGGACCCGCCCCCGCCACTTGCGGGACAGGTAGGAGACCCCCATGATGTGCCTGGCCTGGGCGGCGGGGACCACAAACCCCGACCCGGACAGTGGGGGAAGCTGGTGGGTGCGAAAGGCCAGGGTGACCACCGAGGTGGCGACCTGGTGGATCCCGGCCAGGGCATGCGCCGCCGGCGGCGAGATCCCTGACAGGAGATCGGCGGTCACCACCGACGGTGTGGCCAGCACCACGCCGTCCGCTCGCAACGCCGTCCCACGATCGAGCCGCAGCTGGTAGGCGCCGTCGCCATGCGCAAGGCCGGTCACGGAGACATCGGTCCTGATGTCGGCCCCGGCAAGTGCCTCGGAGAGAGCTCCGGTCAGCTGGCCCATTCCCCGCTCGAAGCTGGCGAAATGGCTCGACCCGCTGCCGGGTCGCCGCGACGCGGCCGCCCTCGCCGCCAAGATCAGACTCCGATGATCCTGCTCCATCTGCAGGAACCGGGGGAAGCTGGCCTGCAGGCTCATCGTCGACGGCTCGGCGGCGTGAATGCCCGCGATCAGCGGCTCGGCGATCCGCTCCAGCACCTCGTGGCCCAGCCGCCGCTCCACGAAGGATTGGAGGCTCTCGTCGCCGGGCTCGTTCCTTCGAGGCAGCACCAGATCGGCGAGCACCCTCAGCTTCCCCGGCCACGAGAGAAGTGACGAGCCCAGCAACGGGCCGAGGCGCGAGGGCGCCATGAGCAGCAGGCCATCGGGAAGCGGGTGGAGCCTGCCCTCCCACCAGACGTATGACCCTCGATTCTCGGGGCGGGTGGCGATCACGCTCTCCGTCAGACCCAGCTCCGCCGCCAATGCCAGGACCGAGCCCTTGCCGGCCACGAAGCTGTCCGGGCCGCTCTCGATCAAGAAACCCTCATCGATCTCGGTGAGGACCTTCCCGCCCAGACGGGACGACGCCTCGACCAGGGTCACCGCGGCACCGTCCTTGCGAAGGCTGTGTGCCGCAACCAGCCCGGAGATGCCGCCTCCGACCACGACGACGTCGAGCCCGTTCACGGGCTCACGCATCGTAGAGCGCGCCGATGACGAGATCGGCCAGGGCACCGATGAGACCCGGATGCTCGTTGAGGCAGAGGCACCTGTGGAAGTCGAGGCCCAGCTCGGCAGCCTGGGCGCGATGCTCGACATCGTTGTCGTAGAGGGTTTCCACGTGGTCGGCGATGAAGCCGATCGGGTCGACGAGCACCGACGTGGCACCGTCTACAGCCAGGCTCTCCATGACCTCGGTCACCGACGGTCCGAGCCACGGCTCCCGGGCCGCGGCACTCACACTCTGGTAGGCCAGGTGCCAGTCGGCCAGCCCGAGGCGCTTCGCCACCTCGGCGCTCGTGTCGGACAGCTGATCGGCATACGGATCGCCCTGTTCGATCATCCGCATCGGGAGACTGTGAGCGGCGAATATGACCTGAGTCTCCGGAGGTGCCTGGCCAAGGGCCGAGGACAGCATGTCCGAGAGGGCAGCGACGTAGGCGGGCTCGAGATTCCAGTCCGGCCCGAAGCGCAGCCGGGGGCCCCGTCCACCGAAGGCGTCCACGACCGCCTGCTGGTAGGCATCGGTCGAGACCTCGCAGCGATAGGGGGCGAGGCTGATCACGGTCAGGTCGTCGACCTCTTCGGACAGGATCATCGTCGCGGCCTCCTCGATGGTGGGACGGGCGTGCAGCATGCCCACGTGCACCTGCGCGTCGAGGCCCCGGCTCCTCAGCTCCTTGGCCACGAGGAGAGCCTGACGTCTTGTGGTCGTAGGCAGCGGCGATCCGCCCCCGATGAGGCGATAACGCTCCAGGACGGCAGGGACGACGTGATCGGGTGGGGTGCGGCCAAGCACGCTCTCCACGAAAGCCGGGACCTCGTCCAGGCTCTCCGGCCCTCCGAACCCGACGAGGAGCACCGCGATGCGGCCCGCCTCACTCACCGAAGAGCCTCTCGAGATCCGTGGGCAGGAGTCGACGCCCGACGTAGAAGGGGCCAAAGTCGGCATACCTTGCGCTGACTTCGTCGAAGCGCATCTCGTAGACCAGCTTCTTGAACTCCAGAGGTTGGTCGGAAAAGAGGGTCACACCCCACTCCCAGTCGTCGAGTCCCATCGAGCCGGTGACGATCTGGCTCACCTTCCCCGCGTAGCGCCGTCCGGTCCGCCCGTGCGCCCGCATCAGCTCACCTCGCTCCGGCGCCGACAGCAGATACCAGTTGTCGTCCGCTTCCCGCTTCTTGTTCATCGGGTAGAAGCAGATGTAGCCGGAGTGCTCGGGGACCTCCGGATAGAGCCGGCTCTGGATGTAGGGGCTCTCCTCGACATTCTCGGCCGATCCTTCTGGCGCCCCGTGACGGCTGATCTCGATCACCGAGAGATAGGAGTAGGGACGGGTGGTGAACGTGGCCAACATGGTCTGGTCGAATGCACGCTCCAGCTCATGGAGCGCCCCGATGTCGGGGCGGAGGTGCATCATCAGGAGGTCGGCCTTGTGACCGATCACGCTGTAGGTCAGGCTGCGACCGGCCGGCGCGTCCTCCACCGTCTCGTATGAGGCGAGAAGTCCCGACGCCTCGGCCACGGCCTTCTCCCGCTCGCCCGGTTCCAGGCGGCTCCATGCTGCCCGGTCGAGCCGGCGCAGATCGTGGAGGGCGTACCAGCCCTCGAGGGTCTCCGGAGCCGTCATCCGATGGGAAGCCTTTCGTCGATGGTCTCGGCGGAGGCTCGGGCCTCCCAGGCGAGCACCGTCTCGACCATGGCCTCGACGTTCGGCACCGGGGTGCCGGGAAGGATGCCGTGGCCAAGGTTGAACACATGGCCCGGCCGCCCCGCTGCCTCCGCCAGCACGGCGGCGGCGCCCCCTCGCACCGTCTGGGGGGCGCTGAGGAGCAGAGCCGGGTCGAGATTGCCCTGAATCGGTCGATCCGAGCCAATCCGCCGCCAGGCCTCACCGAGCGGCAAACGCCAATCGACCCCGTAGGCGGTGGCCCCGACGAGATGGAATTGCTCCAGCAGATGGGTGGCCCCGGGGGCGAAATAGATGGTTGGAACTCCGAGATCGGCGAGCGCATCGCGGGCCGCGGGCAGTGCCCACCTCTGAAACTGGTCCGGGGTCAGAAGACCGGCCCAGGAATCGAACAGCTGGACCACTTGGGCGCCGGCCTCGACCTGTGCCTTCAGGTAGGTGTTCATCGCCGTGGCCATGACGGTGAGAGCCGGCGCGGGATCTTCGAGGTGGAGGGCGCGGCGAAAGCTGGGGAAATGCTGGGAGCCACCCCCCTCGAGGAGGTAGGCCAGAAGCGTGGCCGGGCCCCCGGCGAAGCCGATCACAGCCACGTCATCGTCGAGCTCATCCCGCACCATGGAGATCGTCTCGGCGACGAACCCGACCCGGTGCGGCTCGAGCCGGCGGAGCCGGGCGACTTCGTCGATGGTCAGAGCGGGCAGCTTGGGCCCCGGGTCGAAGGCGACGTCGACTCCCATGCCGATGAGGGGAGTCATGATGTCGGAGAAGACGATGGCGGCGTCGAGCGGGAATCGACGCAGAGGTTGAAGTGTGATCTCGGCAGCGATAAGGGGTGTGCGGATCGATTCCACAAAGTCGTGCTTGCTGCGCAGCTCCCGGT
>JBOGEU010000877.1:0-3135 GCA_050741995.1 Acidimicrobiia bacterium
CGTCTACTGCTTGCGGTCGCGATACTGATGATGACCGCCTGTGGCGGCCCGGTCGTCTTCCCTGACGGAACCACGTCCTCGACTCCGGCGGCGACGACCACCGTTGGGACCACGCCCGCCACCCAGCCAGTGGGGATCCCGGTGATCGTGGACGATTGCAACGCCCCGCAAGTCGGTTTCTCACCCCTGTGCGAGACGTACCAGCTGATCCAGGAGTGGCACATGGACCGGCCGATCGACCCAGAGACACTGGCCGATGCAGCAAGCGAGGGTCTCGAGGCCTTCACCACCGATCTCACCGAGACCGCGCCACGCACGCTGTTCTGTGCCATCCCCGATCCTGCTTTCACCGAGCTGTGCGACGTTCTCGCCGACCGGATCGCCCAGTCGGCGATTCCGGTGGCCGAGGCGATCGAGGCTGCAGTCACCGCCATGGCCGGGACCGGCCTCGGACAGTTCTCCTACTACTTGCCCCCGGAGTTGGTCGGTGGCTACCGGGACAACGGCGTGGTGGGAGGATTGGGAGTCCTGCTCGATGCGACCGATGCCGCCGGATCGAAGTGTGTCCGGATCACGCCCGCGTGCCGGCTTCGAGTCGTATTCGTCTTGGAGGACAACCCGGGGGCGGAGGTCGGGTTACAGGCCGGTGACGTGATCGTCGAGATCGAAGGGGAACCGGTCGACGGCATGGGTTTCACCGACACCGCAACCCGTCTCGCCGGGGACGAAACCGGCTCGGTCGAGATCGAGGTGGAGAGGGACGACGCGACGCTCGAATTCGACATTCAACGAGCGCCATTGGAGGTGCCGACCGTGGAGATCGACACCCCTGGGCCAGGAGTCGGCTACCTACGGATACCCGACTTCGAGATGGACATCCCCGACTTGGTTCGAAACGGCTTGACCGAGCTCGCCCCGGGCGGGCTCGATCGGCTGGTCATCGACCTGAGGGACAACCCGGGGGGATTCATCGACTCTGCGATCGCCGTTGCCGGCGAGTTCATCGAGGGCGGGGTCGTGGTCGAGACCGTGGGCCCCGGCGAGGACTTCGAGTACGAGGCCACCGAGGGCGGCCTGGCCACCGACGCCGAGATCGCGGTGCTGGTCAACGCCGGAACCGCTTCGGCCGCCGAGATCCTGGCCACAGCCCTGCGCGATCGGAGAGGGGCAGCGATCATCGGACAACCCACCTTTGGTAAGAATGCGGTCCAGATAGCCTTCGAGTTGAACAACGGCGGAGAGTTCAACGTCGCCGTTGCCCGTTGGTTGAGCCCAAACGGCACGAGCGTGGCCGATACAGGAGTCCTCCCCGACCGAATCTTGGAGCTTCCACAGACAATGGCAACCGGAGAACTGGCCGACATCGCCTTTGAAGGACAATGAGCCGAACGCGCCTCATCGTCATCCTGGTCGGAGTGTTGACGCTGGTCTCAGCCTGTGATCTCGAGGAAGCCGGCCCCGGCGCCGGCACCACCCTCCCTGCCACCACGGCCCCTACCTCCGAGTCGACCCTGGCCGAGGGCGCCGAGCGACCGGTTCGCCTCGTGGGATGTGACCCCGCCGACAGCGATGTCGAGATCGTCTGCCAGGCCTACGACCTGATACGGCGTCACTATGTCGACGACATCTCCGACGCCGCCCTCGCCGAGGCGGCGGCCCACGGGATCCAGGATCTCGATGGCACCACCGCCGGCTCCGAGTTGGTGTGCGCCGCCCCGGCCGTGGCCTTCCAGGAGACCTGCAAACTGGCCGGCAAAGAGGCCGAGAACAGCGTGGAGGCGGCGGAGGCAATGGTGTGGGGCCTCACCACCTATGGCCTCGACGCAAATTCGGTCTACTTCGACGCCGAGGCCCTGGAGCTGATCGAAGAGGAGCAGAACGGGGAGATCCAGGGCATCGGGGCACTGGTCACGGCCGAAGACTCCACTTCCGGGGAACCCGTCCTCTGCTCGGTCATCTCCGACACCTGCCGCATGTACATCGTGTCGACCATCGCCGGCACTCCGGCGGAGGCAGCCGGGCTGCAACGAGACGACGTGATCATCGAGGTCGACGGCGAGGACATTCGCGGCCGCTCCGTCGACGAGGTCACAGCCGGCGTGCGGGGGCCGGCCGGCACCGAGGTCACTCTCAGGGTCGAGCGGGCCGGCGAGTTGGTCGACGTGGAGATCACCCGGGCCGCGGTGGTCATTCCGGTGGTGGTCAGCGAGTTGGTCGGTGACACCGGTTACGTCGCCTTGAATCTGTTCACCGACAATGCCGACGAGCAGTTCGAGGAAGCCCTCGCCGATCTGCTCGATCAGGATGTCGACTCGTTGGTCATCGATCTCAGGGACAACCCTGGTGGCCTGCTCGACACAGCCATCGACGTCGCCTCCGCCTTTCTCCCCGACGGGGACGTCGTTGTCACCGAGAGCCCCGACTCGTCTACGTCCTATCCGGTGTCGGGCGATCCCATCGTGCCCGCCGACATCGAGGTGGTCTTCGTCGTCAACCAAGGAAGCGCCTCTGCATCCGAGGTGGTCTCCGCCGTCCTTCAGGAAAGAGGAAGGGCCACCGTCGTCGGCGAGAACACATTCGGGAAGAACACCGTCCAGCAGCGTTTTGGCCTCTCCAACGGCGGCGCCCTCAAGCTCACCATCGCCAGATGGCTGACCCCAGGAGGCCTCGACTTCGGAGAGGTTGGCGTCACCCCAGACGTCCACAAGGCGATCGAGGTCGGTCTACCCGTCGAAGCTGTGGTCCGTGAGGCGCTCGCCGCCTCGGTCACGGTCAGCCGCTGACCGCCAGGGCCGGGCCATCAGAGGGGCGGCGTCAGCCGAGCCCGTAGGACCGCTGCACCTCGATCTCGTAGATCAGTCGTCGCTGCTCAACCATGATCCCCCGGAACTCGTCCCGCGACCTCTCGACGCCTTTCCATATCAGATAGCCGGGACGTGGACCGGGATCCATGGCTGCCTGCATGGTCTGGAAGAGACGGGTGCTCATCTCGGGAACCTCCGGCCCCTCGTGGATGGTCACCATGGTCTCCAGTGTCAACGACCCGTATCCCTGCTCCCACATGAAGGGGGTGCAGCGCGGGTCCGACCTGAGGTTGCGGGTCCTGACCCGGCTCTTGGTGCCGCTGCTCCACAG
>JBOGEU010000878.1:0-2909 GCA_050741995.1 Acidimicrobiia bacterium
GCCCGTGACCGAGATGTGAGTGGGTGAGCAGCCCCGTGTCTTCCAGTGCCTCGAGGGTGCGATAGACCGTGGAGCGATCGAGACGGGTGCCGGTTCGGGCCCGGGCCCGGTCGTAGATGTCGGCAGCGGTCAGGTGCTGCTCATGATCGGCGGTGATCACGTCGCAGACCGCACGACGGGCATTCGTGATCCGGTAGCCCTCCTCACTGAGGGCGTTGACCAGCTTGTCGGCTGTGATGTGCACCGGCACAGGGTATGCCCGGCGAGCGCCTTCGGCGCACCCGGTTAGCTTTCGTCGGATGCCAACGGCCCTGGTCACCGGTCCCAACTCCGGCATCGGCCGGGCGACGGCGCTGGAGTTGGCTCGGGCCGGGCTCCACGTGGTGGCGGCGGGGCGCTCGTCTTCGCGGGCCCGGCCGGTCATCGAATCGATCACCGCGGATGGGGGGTCCGCCGAGTTCCTCGAGCTCGACCTGTCCTCGTTCGCATCTATACGTTCCGCCGCGGCTCGATTCACCGAATCCGGGCGTCGACTCGATGTGCTGGTGAACAACGCCGGGATCGGGGTCAACCGTCGGGGCCTGACCGACGACGGGTTCGAGGTCCATTTCGGGATCAACCATCTCGGGCACTTTCTCCTCACCGATCGCCTCCGGCACAGTTTCGGCCCGGGCACCCGGATCGTCTCGGTGACCAGCTCGGTGCATTTCAGGGCGAAGGGCATCGACTTCGACAGGGTTCGCAAGCCTTCCCGACTCACCGGTCTCGCCGAGTATGCCGTCTCCAAGCTGGCCAACATCCTCTTCGTCGAAGAGTTGGCCCGGCGCCGTCCCGAGTGGAACACCTATGCCGTCCATCCCGGTCTGACACGCACCCCTTTGATCCCATGGCCGATCCGCGCCCTGATGGGAAAGAGCCTGCTCACTCCGCAACAGGGAGCCGACACCGTGGTGTGGTGTGCTGTCTCCGACCAGGTATCCGGGCACAGCGGCCTCTACTATCGGCGGCGGTCGATCGCGGTCCCTTCCGATCCTGCCCGGGACGCCGACCTGGCAGGTGAGCTCTGGGAGCGATCGACGGATTGGTGCGGATGAGCGGCGACCACATCCCTTGCGAGCCGGAGCCCTGGCGTCCTTGCCAGGAACGCCGATGACTCGGCGTTACACGCACGGAACTTGTGGGCCGGAGCACTAGCGTCCCGATCATGAGTCGAGACCTGTACTACGGGAGCTATCTCCGGCTCGACAAGCTCCTCGATGCGCAGTCCCTCGAGAGCACCAATGCGGGGAAGACGGTTCACGACGAGATGCTGTTCATCGTGGTGCACCAGGCCTACGAGCTGTGGTTCAAGCAGATCCTGTGGGAGATGGACGAGGTGAGACGCATCTTCGGGCAGGAGATCGTGGACGAGGCCGACATGGGCACCGCCGTCTCCCTTCTCCGTCGCATCGCCGAGATCCAGAAGCTCCTCATCCAACAGGTATCGGTCCTGGAGACGATGACCCCGCTCGACTTCCTCGACTTCAGGGATTACCTGTTCCCGGCGTCCGGGTTCCAATCGGCTCAGTTCCGGATGGTGGAGAACAAGCTCGGTCTCCGGGGCGCAGACCGCTTGAAGCTGAGTGGAGCCCCCTACACGTCACGCTTCAACGACGAGGACCTGGATGCGGTGACCGCCACTGAGGCAGAGCCTTCGATCTTCGACCTGGTCGAGCGTTGGTTGGAGCGAACTCCGTTCCTCGATCATGGGGATTTCAGCTTCTGGGACGCGTTCCAGCAGGCGGTCAAGGACCGGCTCGAGGCGGACCGCGAGGTGGTCGAGGCCAATCCTGTGCTCTCCGAAGCCGAGAAGGCGGCGCAGCTCAAGGAATTCGAGGTCACGATGGACCAGTACGAGGCGATCTTCGATCCGGCGAAGCATGCCGAGCAACAGGCGGCCGGGCAGCGTCGTCTCTCGCACCGGGCATTCCAGGCCGCGCTGTTCATCACCTTGTACCGCGACCAACCGGCGCTCCAGGAGCCGTACCGGTTGCTCGAGGGGTTGATGGACATCGACGAAGGTTTCACCACCTGGCGCTACCGGCACGCCTCGATGGTGCTGCGCATGATCGGACGACGCATCGGGACCGGCGGGTCGGCAGGCGCCAAGTACCTGGAGAGATCGGCGGAGCGGAGCCGGATCTGGGGTGACCTCTACAACCTCTCGACTTTCCTGATACCGAAGGCCGACCGGCCACCCCTGCCCCCAGGCATTGTCGAGTCGATGCGGTTCAAGTTCGAGGTATGAACCTCAAGGCCGACTTCTCCCGGTTTCTCCGGGCCGTACCGGGACGTCTCCATTTCGCCGCCCACTCTCATCACCCGTGGCCTGATGTCTCTTACGAAGCACACCAGCGAGCCTGGCTGGAAGCTGCCGAGATGATGGACGACAAATGGGACCACATATTCGGCCATGTGATCCCGAGTGCCCGGGCCCGGGTGGCCAACGTCATCGGGGTGGCCGATCCGGCAACACTCACCTTCGGGCCCAACACCCACTCCTTACTCGTCCGGTTGTTCTCATGTCTGGATCCACCGGTTCGCGTCCTGTCCACAGATGCCGAGTTCCACTCCTTCAATCGGCAGTCGCGGCGATGGGAGGAAGCCGGCCTCGCCATCGTCGACCGGGTCCCGACCGAGCCGTTCGACACCTTCAACGAGCGCTTCATCCGTGAGGCACGGGCCGGAGCCCACGACCTGATCTACCTGAGCCAGGTGTTCTCCGACTCGGGGTTCGTGGTCTCCGACCTCGACCAGATCGTCTCCTCGGTCCCGGAGAACCGGACCTTCATCGTCATCGACGGCTATCACGCCTTCATGGCCCGACCCGTCCACCTGGGCGCCATCCAGGACCGCGTCTTCTATCTGGC
>JBOGEU010000879.1:0-3506 GCA_050741995.1 Acidimicrobiia bacterium
GTTCGACAAAGACCACGTCACCGAGTTGGTCCTGGGCATAGTCGGTGATGCCGATCCGCACTGTCGAGTCTCCGATCTTGCGGATCCACTCGTGCTCCTCTGTGTAGAGAAGATCATCGGGTACCAGCATCAAGCCTCCTCGCGGTCAGGCGAGGACTTTAACCCTGCCAGCTTGGCCCGACTGTCTCCGATGTAGAGGAAGGCGACCCACCAATACAGGGCGAGCCCGGCGACTCCGACGATCCATGCCGCAGGGCGGAGCAGCCACTCGATGACCCCGCTCTCCGCCAGATAGAAAGCCGGGATCGCCCCGTAGAGCAGGAAGGTGGCCAGCTTCCCGAGGTATCTCACTTCGATGGTGCCCTCTCCCCTCAGGGCGAGGAGCAGGGCCATGAGCCCAACCAGGATCTCGCGCCCAATCAGGCCCCAGCCGATCCACGCCGGGAGCACACCGGCGATCAATCCGCCGATCACCGCCGAGGCGATGAGGAGACGATCGGCCACCGGGTCGAGGATGGTGCCCAGCCTGCTGACCTGATCCAGCCTTCGGGCCAGGTAACCGTCGATCCAGTCGGTCCAGCCGATGGCGAAGACCAGCCACGCCGCAGCCGCCACGTCGTCCTCGGCGAGCAGCAGCCACCAGAAGACCGGGATGCCGAGGAGACGGGCGAGGGAGACGAGGTTGGGGACGGTCAGGACGCGGTTGCTGACGTCGGCATCGCTCACGGGCGGAGGCTAATTGCCGGGGTCAGCGGGCCGGTGTCAGGTCCCCGATCCCGCCGAGACGCCCCTGGAGCCCGCCGAGGACGCCGTGATGCGCGAAGTCGAGACGATCCGAGCGGTACGCCTCGAAGAGGTCCGGGTGATAGAGAACCAGGTATGGAATGTCCTCCGCCAGGGTCTTCTCCATCTCCCACAGGGCGGCCTTGGCCTCCTCGACGTTGGTTGCCTGCTCGTAACGAGCCAGTTGGGCGTCGAATTCGGCATCGGAGTACCCCGTCGAGTTGACCGTGCCGTCGGAGGCGAAAAGAAAGCGGTAGAAGTCGGGCCGGGCCGGGTTGCCCAGGGTCCAGCCCAGGACGTACATGTCGTACTGCCTGACGCCGGAGTCGTCGACGGTGAAGGCCAGGTCGATCACCGTGTCGAAGTCGGTGATCACGGAGGAGACCTCGAATCCGAAAGCCTGGAGGGTCGCCTCGATGCGCTGGGTGTAGTCGGGCCGGGCCGGGTCGTATTCGTCGCCGGGGGTGAGGATCGTCAGCGGCGCCGGCGCCTGGCCGTCGATGGTGAGCCCGCGGCCCGGGCTGAGGGCGCCGTCGACCGCGCTCGGCGGCGTGGCCCATGCGTATCCGTCTGCCTGAAGCAGGCCTATCACCTTCGACAGCCGCTCCGGCAGGTCGCCGTCGAAGGCGCCGGCGATGGCCGCCGCCTGCTCCGGGTCGAACCATTGCACATTGGCCGGCGAGAGCATCGTGTAGGCGGCCGAGGCGTCGGGAACCACCGACTGGGTGGCGGCCTCCCGGTCGAGTAGGAGCGACAGAGCCTGTCGGAAGGCCGGTGCCGACATCGGCTCCCGTGTCAGGTTGAAGCCGAGATAGCGAATCGAGTTCGCCGGGCTCTGCTCGATCGACACCCCATCGGCGGACTCCAAAGAAGCGATGCTCTCTGCGGAGAGACCGTTGGGGCTGACGACGGTGTCGATCTCGCCGGCCTCGAGGGCGGCGACCGCAGAGGCCTCGTCCGGGTAGATGCTGTAGGTGACGGTGTCGGGCGTGGGCCGGCTGTACGCCGGGTTCGCCACCGACAGGATCCGCTGCTCCTCGACGGCATCGATCTGGAGCGGGCCTCCCGAGACGTCCCCGGCGCCGTCCAACTCGTAGAGGGCAGCCGCGGTCTGCAACGGATCGGTGCGCGGCGCCCAGACATGGGCGGGCATGATGGGGGCGAGCCCGATCCCGTATGGCCAGACGGCGAGGCTGGGACGTTTGCTGAGCTCGATCCTGACCTGGGTGTCGGAGTCGGCCACGATCTCCTCGATCTCGGCGGGGAAGGCGACCTCCCAGCCACCCTGGAGACCGAGACGGCGGACGGTGTCGAAGGTGTAGACGATGTCGCGGGCCGTGATCGGCTCACCGTCGGACCAGGTGAGTCCGGCCTCGATTTCGACCCGGACCCGCCACCCGTCCGCATCCGAGGTCGGCTCCACGTCTTCTTCGGCCGAAAGGTCTTGGATCAGGGCGTTGGACACCGGGTCGATCCCGAACAGCGACGGCTTGGTCGGTCCCAGCACGTAGGCGTTCCACACCGTGGGCTGGTCGCCGATGTACTCCCAGAAGTTGTCTGTGGTGATGCCGGCCAGGAGCCCCAAGCGATAGTCGGACGGCGCCACGACCGTGGTCGTGGCAGCGACCGTCGTGGAAGCACCGACTGTCACCTCCGGCGCGGTCTCGGTGGCCGAGGGGTCGTCGGGACCGACCTGGGCCAGGGCCGCGACGGCGACGCCGAGAAGGACCGCAGTGGCCCCGATTGCCCTGAACGTCTTGTTCTGCAAGAAAATGACCTCCCGATACCAGATCGGCAAGTCGTGTGCGGTGCTTGACGGCTGATGTGAATTCCCAATATTTGGCTCAAGTTTGATCCCGAAGAATGCCGAATACGTCATAGAGCACTCCGGGAGGGAGTGGGGCAGGCTATGAGGGATCGCATGAACTGCCAGGAAGCGCCTATGCACCTGGTCATCACGATTCAAGACGGGCTGATCGACGACGACATGCGCCTTGGCGCTGCCGTGGTCGTCGAGGTGGCCCCGCACCGAAGAAACACCGAGGGCTGGCCCGAGGTGATGGTGGGTGCCCTGGTCGTTGCCGCTGACATGCCGGCCGGTGTGCCGGCAGTCTGGGCCACGAGTGAGCGTGGAGGTCAGATTGTCGCCGTCGACGCCGCGGCGCGTGAGTACTCGACCTGGGACCGAGAGGACGGTCCGGGCTACCCGGAGGCCGAGGAAGCCAGACGCTGTCTTCCCGAGAACGAGTAGGGCCTTCGGTGCCCTTACTGGTCGTTCGATCCACGGGCTACGATTGACGTTTCACAACTCGGGCTGTGGCGCAGCTTGGTTAGCGCGCTTGACTGGGGGTCAAGAGGTCGGAGGTTCAAATCCTCTCAGCCCGACCACAACGATGCTGGTGGGGTCGGGGCCGACGGCCCCCCTCTTAGCGGGCCAGGGTCCGGATCGGGTCCGATTCGGTCTCGAGGGCGGTCACAAACGCTTCGATCTCGTGTTCGGTGATGCGGTGCTCGGTGGTGATCACGGAAGTGACGCCCGTCGCCAGAAGGACGCTGACCATCCGTGGGTTGGCGGGTCCGTGTAGCAGCGCGGTGCACTTCGGGCATCTGAACCGATAATCACCTCCCCTACCGTCGGGAGCAAGCTCCAACGACACATCGTCGGGGCTCAGCAGAACACCGCCACATCGGGGGCAGGTTGCTTTGATAATCGTCATCAGTGG
>JBOGEU010000880.1:0-1707 GCA_050741995.1 Acidimicrobiia bacterium
GGGCGCCCACCCGAAGCACACCTTCCGCGATTTGGACGGAGCCCAGCGTGTCGATCCGGTTCAGGTCCAGGATGTTGGCCGGGCGGGCCAGTCTCAGGTTCATCAGCGGGGCCAGGCTCTGGCCACCAGCCAGTGGCGTGGCGCTCGCCCCGAGCTCGGCGAGGAGGGCGAGAGCATCGGGCAACGTGGCCGGAGCGTGATATTCGAAAGGTGCCGGCTTCATACCTGACTTTCCCGAGCCATCGCCTCAGTGGCCTCGACCACTGTGCGATGGCTCATCGCTTCACTTTGCCCACACATCGCCTTCGAGAAGCCGGATGACTACTTGTCGAAGAAGCTCGCCGGGTAGAAGGCCACCCGCTCGAAGGTCCCGTTCAGCACCTGGAAGATGGCGAACGATCCGGGAGGGGTACCCGTTTCGTCGAACGTCAGCACTCCTGAGGCACCGTTGTAGTCGATGTCCTCACCAGCGAGGATCGCGTTGGCGCCGTCTTCGAAGCTACCGACCACGGTCCCGGGAGGGCCGGCGACTTCCCGGAACGCCGCATTGATCCCGGCGCCCGTGCACTCGTCGGCCGCCATCATCGCCAGCCCGAACAGCATGGCTGCGTCGTAGGCGTTGGGAGAGAACACCTTGGGCTCGACGCCGAACTCCGCCTCGTACAACTCGGCAAACCGCTGGTACTCGGGGAGGTCAGGATCGGCCTCCGCCCCCTCGGCGAACACCTTCTCCTCGACGATCTCGGGACCGGTGAGGTCGATCGTGTCCTGACCGACGAGGTCGGCGCTCAGCATCCACGATCCTTCATACCCGAACGAATCGGCCTCGCGCAGGATGGTGACGCCGGACTCGATGCCGACACTCATGTAGATGACCTCGGGGTTGGCGGCCAGCACCTCGGTCAGCTCCGCCTCATAGGACGACTGCCCGGCGACGATCTCGACGTCGGCGACCACTTCGATCCCTGCGTCCGCCAGCAACTCCCTGACCACGTTCGCCGAGGAGAGCGGCGACTCGGCGACCTGGGCGAGCACACCGGCGGTGGTCCAACCCTGATCGATGATGAATGCGGCAGCCGCCTCGCCATCGGCCAGATCGGAGGCCACTGTCCGGTAGACGAAGTCACCACCCAGTTCGTTCAGCTCGGTCGTCCCCGAATACGGCGACACCAGCATGAGCTGCTCCGCGTGGGCGGTGTCGACGAGGGCGACCATGTCACCCGAGCTCGGCCCGAAGAACCCGACCAGGTTCTCGGTGCTCCCGATCAGCTGGTCGGCCTCGCGAATCGCCACCTCGGCATTGGTCTCGGTGTCCCCGAACTGAAGACGTATCTCGCCGCAGGTGTTGAGGCCGGTGGCATTGATCTCGTTGATCCCCATCTCGAAGGCCTCGCTGACGATCTGGCCGAACTCGCCGATCTCGCCTGTAAGCGGAGCCAGGACCGCGACGGTGACGAAATCCCCGCCCTCGGCGGAGCCGGCAGTCGATGTGGTTTCACCATCGTCACCCGCCGTGGTGGTGGTCGCACCGGTGTCGGGGGCTCCCGTGGTGGTGCTCGCATCGTTGGAACCATCGCCACAGGCCGCGGCGATGAGGGCCAAAACAGCCACCAACGCCATCGCACGCCACTTATGGAGTGTGCTGCCGGTCATCAGATCTGCCTCCTCGAAGATGAACGACAGTGAGCATAATCACAGACTTCTCCC
>JBOGEU010000881.1:0-7205 GCA_050741995.1 Acidimicrobiia bacterium
GCATCCGGCCCTCCAATCCGGTCAAACCGACCAGTTCGAGGACCTCACCAACCCGGGGTCCCCGATCCCCCCGGGGCAGCCCGTAGGCGACGTTCCCGGCCACGCTCATATGAGGGAACAATGCGTAGTCCTGGAACACCATCCCGACGCGCCGCCGCTCCGGACGAGTGAATACCCCGGGTGCGAGCACGGTGCGGCCGTGGATCTCAACCGAGCCACCGGCGCTCTCGAACCCGGCGATCACCCGCAACGCGGTGGTCTTGCCACACCCCGACGGGCCGAGGATCGTCACCACGCCGCCTTCCCATACGTCGAGGCTGAAATGGTCCAAGGCAACGGCGTCGCCAAAGGACCGGGTCAGGTCCCGAGCACGGATGGCGAGGCGGTCAGTCGCTGAGCTCACGTGACATCACGAGGAAGAGTGGCACGATCGAGACCAACAACAGAATCACCCCGGCGGCCGAGGCACGGGTCAAAAAGCCCTCGGCGGTGGAGCTCCAGATGCGGATGGCCAGGGTCTCGAATCCGTTCGGTCGAAGGAGGAGCGTGGCCGGCAATTCCTTCATGACACTGAGGAAGACCAGGGCCCCGCCCGCCAAGAAGCCGGGAAGTGCCAGGGGCAGGGTGATCCGGAACAGCGTCTCCATGGGGCCATGACCCAGGCCCCGCGACGCGTTCTCCAGGTCGGGGCTGGCGCGGCGCAACGAGTCCTGGATCGAACCGACGGCCTGGGGGAGGAAGATCGCCACATAGATGATGACGAGAAACGCCAGCGTCTGGTAGAGGGGCCGGGCCCATGCCAGCGCAAAGCCCACCGCGGCGACCCCTACGGTGATGTGAGGCAGCGAATAGGCGCCCCAGACCACCGATTCCACCCAACCCGAGGCTCGGCCCGGGCGGCGCGTGGTGACCATGGCCACCGGGAAGGCGGCGATGGTGGTGGCGATGGCGGCGAGCAGAGCGACGCCCAGCGAGCGGGCCGCCTCGGCGCCGAGGCCACCGACTGTCTGGCCCGCCTCCAGCCCACGTTCGACGGCAAGAGCCATCACCACGATCGGGACGCCGAGGGCGGCGAGGAAGTACAGCGAAATCAGGCCGAGCGAGAGCCATCTTCTCCACCCCCGGAAGGAGATGAGGGGCCGCGCCCGACGCGGGCGGCGGGAGTACATGACGGCCCGGGACCGATAGCGACGCTCGACGAGCAGGATCACGATGGCGAGGCCCATCAGGATCAGGGATAGGGTCGCCGAGGGGCGGCGATCGAGCTGCCCCCGGAACAGCGTGTAGATGGCGCGGGTGAAGCTGTCGTATCGCAGCAGTGAGACGGCCCCGAAGTCGGACACCGTGTAGAGGCCGACGAGAAGCCCGGCAGAGACCAGAGCAGGTCTGATCTGGGGAAGGGTGACGGTTGCGAACACTCGCCATCGGCTGGCGCCGAGACCGGTCGCCGCCTCTTCCGTGGCCGGGTCGATCGCCTTGAGCCCGGGAATGATCGTGAGATGGACCAGGGGAGCGGTGAACAGCGAGAGCACCAGCCAGGCGCCCAGGAAGCCGTAGGGAGTCGGCGTCTCGAAGAGCACGCCTGACGGCCCGGTTGCCGCGATCAGGCTCAGCGCCGCCACGTAGGACGGCACCACGAGTGGTAGGGCGGCCATCGTCATCCAGACTCTTCGGAACGGCAGATCCACCCGGGTTGTCACCCAGGCCGTGGCGAGCCCGATGGCCACCCCAGTGGCGGTCACCGCGGCGGTGAGGGCGACGGTGTTCATGAAGAGCTCGACCAGGCGCCATATCGGGACGGCCAAGGCCGACCCACCTCCCAACACCTGCAAGAAGAGGCTGACCGGTGGGATGAGCGCCGGGAGCAAAGCGACGCCGGCCGCTGTCCACCAGCCCTTGCCCCATGTGATCCGCCTTGGTGCGGTCCGGGGCTCGAGGGTGACGATCGGGCCCGCGGTCAAGTCACACCAGGCCGGCCTCGGCTACCAGACGCGTTGCGAGGTCGAGGACTTCGGCGAGACGGCTCAGGTCGATTGCGGGAGCATTGATCTCCGACAGCTCGGCCACTCCCTCGGGAGCGGCGACACCGTCGATGAGCGGGTACTCGAATGTCTCGGTGGCGAAGAAGCCCTGGATTTGCTCCGTGAGGAGGAAATCCACGAACTGCTGCGCAGCCTCCGGCCTCACCGTCCCGTTCAGGATCCCGACCCCGGCGGGCATCACCAGTGAGCCTTCGTCACCTGCCGGGATGAAGTAGTTCTCGGCGTTATCTCCCAGTCCCTCGGCCCGCAATCGGAGCAGGTAGTAATGATTGACCAGACCGCCGTCCAGCTCCCCGCTGTCGGTAGCTTCCACTACCGGGGCGTTGCCCTCGTAATCGACGGGATCGTTGGCAGCCAGAGCCTCCAGCCACTGGCGTGTCCCGTCCTCGCCCCGGTTGAGGATCATGGCCGAGACGAAGGCGAGAAACGAAGCGTTGGTGGGAGCGATCCCGAGCCGGCCGGCCCACGCCGGGTCAGTCACATCATCGATGGTCTCGGGGAGTGGGACGTCAGCGCCCGTGTTGTAGACGAGCACCCGCACCCGGCCCGAGGTACCCACCCAGCGGCCGTCTCCGTCCTGGAACCTGGCATCGACCTTGGTCAGGGTGTCCTCGGGCAACACCGACATCATCGATGCCACGGCACCAAGCGACGCCGGGTCTTGGGCGAAGAAGACATCCGCCTCGGACTCCTCGCCTTCTGCCAACAGTGTCGCTGCCAGCTCATTGGACCCGGCGTAGCGAGTCTCGATCATGATTCCGGATTCTGCCTCGAATCTCTCGATGATCGGGCCCACGAGGTCCTCGCCGCGACCGGCGTAGACGACGAGAGGGCCCTCGCTGTCGGAGCCCGCGGCGCCGCCGCAGGCGGCGATGGTCGTCGCCGTCACCACGGCGAGGATCAGTAGACGTTTCAAAGTGGCAACTCCCAGGTCGTTAGTTACCGAACGACACGAAAAATCTATTAGCACTATCCAGGTAGTGCAAATTCGGCCTGGGCTTACCTGAGGTACCTGGCGCCGTATATGGCGCTACGGCGACAAAGAACGGCACGGTTTCGATGTGGGCGCCTTTCTAAGTCGGAGCAGCGCCATATTTGGCGCTGCGTACCTCAGGTACGAGAAGGCTGACCTTTGCCCGGGTTCTCGGGTTTGGGGCGGGTGATCTGGGGGAAATGCAGGCGGCGACATGACGATCATGGATTCGATGGAGATGGCCGCCGATGCCGGCCTCCACTATGTGAGCGACGACATTCCCGGCCTGCGGCGGGTGCGACGTGGGAAGGGGTTCTCCTATGTCCGGCCCGATGGGAGGGCGATCAACGGCGCCGTCCGGAAGCGGATCGGCGTCTTGGCGATACCACCGGCCTGGGAGCAGGTCTGGATCTCACCCGACTTCGCAGGTCACATCCTGGCCACCGGCTATGACAGCGCGGGGAGAAAGCAGTACATCTATCACCCGGCCTGGGAGCAGATGAGAGACGAGGTGAAGTTCGAGAGGATGGGGGACTTCGGCAAGCGCCTCGTCGGACTTCGCCGGGAGCTGGGGGCCGACCTCCGAACACCCGGCTTGTCGCGCCGCAAGGTGACGGCACTCTCCGTCGCAGTCCTCGACCGCACCCTTATTCGGGTCGGCAACCGGCGCTATGCCGAAGAGAACGAGGCGTACGGGCTCACCACCCTGACCTCAGACCATGTGGCGGTGGACGGCATCGAGGTCCAGCTCGAGTTCGCCGGCAAGGGCGGTGGCGACCACCAGATGGTGTTCCAGGATCGTCGACTGGCCTCGTTGATCACCAGGTGCCAGGAGCTGGCCGGTCAGACCTTGTTCAGCTACGAAGGCGAGGAGGGCACCACGGCGATCACCTCGACCGATGTCAACAAGTACCTGTCGGAGATCATGGCCGGGCCGTTCACCGCCAAGGACTTCAGGACGTGGGGGGCGAGCACGTCCGTCGTGGAGAGCCTGGCGACCGACCCCGAGGCGGGCCTGGACCGTGATGCGACCCTGCTGAGAGCCATCGACGTCGCTGCCGAGAAGCTGGGCAACACCCGTGAGGTATGCCGCAGCTCGTATGTCCATCCCATCGTCGGGGACACATTTCGGGACGGGCGGCTTGAAGAGGCATGGCGTCGTTCCCGCCGAGGGGCGTGGTTGGACCGTGCCGAGTCTGCGGTCAACCGGCTGATCGCAGAGTTACCCACCTGATCCCGGCACCATCCGAGGCCATGGGTTTGTGGGGATCGGCTGTGGGGTAAATCTGGCCGTGGTCGAGCACGGTCTGACGCTTTCCAGCGAAGAGCACTCCCCGGGGAAACTGGTGGAGATCGCGGTCAGCGCCGAAGACGCCGGCTTCGACTTCGTATCGATCTCCGACCACTTCCACCCCTGGATCGGCGACCAAGGCCATAGCCCCTTCGTCTGGGCTGTCCTCGGGGCGATTTCCCAAGCCACCATCAACCTGGAGGTAGGGGTCGGCGTCAGCTGCCCCACATTTCGCATCCACCCGGTGATCAGCGCTCACGCCGCGGCGACCGCGGGGTGCCTCCTCGAAGGACGGTTCACCTGGGGCGTGGGATCCGGTGAGAACTTGAACGAGCACGTGCTCGGCGACAGATGGCCCCCGGGCGATGTCCGGATCGAGATGTTGGAGGAGGCGATCGAGGTCGTCAGGCTTCTCTGGAAAGGGGAGAGCGTCACCCACCGGGGAAAGCACTACACAGTCGAGGATGCGCGCATCTTCGACCTTCCCTCCCCGACCCCACCGATCGTCGTCTCGGCGTTTGGCGAGGAAGCCGTGAAGCTTGCCGCCAAGCACGGTGACGGTCTGTGGATCACCGGGCTGCAGGAAGACGTTATCGATCGTTATCACCGCGAGGGGGGTGAGGGCCCGATCTGGAGCCAGCTCTCATTGTGCTGGGACCCTGACCGCGAGACGGCGGTGGAGCGCGCTCATCGGGTCTGGCCCAACACCGCTCTCTCCGGTCAACTGACCCAGGACCTGCGGACCATGCTCCACATCGAACAGGCGGTGGAGCTGGTCGCCCGGGACGACATCGAGGCTGCTTTGCCCTGTGGGCCCGATCCGGAGCCGATCCTCGAGTCGATAGGCAGGGCAGCCGACATGGGGATCGATCACATCTATCTCCACCAGATCGGTGATCCCACTCAGGGGTTCATCGAATTCTGGCGTGACGAGATCCGGCCCAAGCTCTGATCAAGAGGACGGACTACTAGGTGGAGGAAACGGCGCCGATCCGGTTGACGACAGAGCCAACGCCGTCGACTCTCTCGACCCGGTGAATCAGCTCGTCGACGCTGGCGGGCTCGGCGGAGCCCGTCAGTGTCACAATCCCGTTGTCGATGTCGACCTCCACTCCCTGGGCTCGGCCGGACCACGGACCGAGAGCCTCGCTTCTCACCTTCTGCAGCAGGGTGTCGTCATCGATCTCAATCCGAGGCCGGAATGGGCGGCTCAGGGTGTGCAACGCCCCTCGTGCCACGCCTTGCTGGTAGCGGGCCCTGGCCTCGGTCCGGTCGGCGACCTTGCGGGCCAGGGCACGGCTCTGGTCGGCGAGCTTGGCACGGCGGGTTCTTCCCATGTCCGGGTCGAGAAGGTACGCCCCCATGGCCGCGGTAGCCCCGATTCCGGCCGATCGCAGCATCGTCGCTTTGTTCATTGGCTTTCCTCCGAGGACATCGAATCATTTATCTCATACCCGGCACCGCAAATGCCAAAACCCAGCCCGCCCGGCAGGCGTGCCCAGCGGTCGCCCCATCAGGCGGGTGGTCGGGGTTGAGCACCAGGCGCCAGGAACTGGGCCGGGCACTCTGGCGATTGGCGGACCGGGTCCAGGTCGACGAGCGGAGCCGGTCCTTTCGGGCCAAGGCCTACCGGAGGGCGGTGTGGTCGCTCGACGATCTGTCGCCACATCTCGACGACCCTCCAGCCCAGGTGTTGGGAACTCCCGGAATTGGCCCCGGAGTCCTCAAACTCATCGAGGAGTTCCGGTCGGAGGGACGCCTCGAGGCCCTCGACCGCCTCAGCGATCGCTATCCGGAAGCGGTGGCCAAGATGCGTCGCCTACCCAGGATGACGGCCGCGATCCTGCGATCGCTGAAACAGGAGCTCGGCGTCGACGAGGTGAGCGACCTGCTAGCCGTGATCGAGTCCGGCGGCGTCGAGACCCTGAGAGGCGTCGGTCTTCCCACGGCCGAGCGATGGCGGGAGATCCTGGAGCTTACTCCGAAGCCATCTTCTGTCCCCTCGTTCCAGGCGACAGGTCTGGCCGACGCCCTCGGGCGCCACCTGGAACGCCATGTCGGGGGTGAAGTATGGGTGGCAGGCTCGGTTCGTCGTCTCGACGAGTGGGTCGACGAGCTCGATCTTGTGCTGGCAGCAGGTGACCCCGACAATGCCAGGGAGCTCGTCTCGGGCACGGCAGTCGCCCATCAGGTGCAGGCCTTCGACCCTGGCCCGATCCGGATGACGTTTCACAACGGGCTGGCGGCGAGGATCCACCTCGCCCAGCCCTCAGACCTCGGTCGGCGACTCCTGATCGCCACGGGGCCACCGGAGCATGTGAGGGTCGTCATCGGGCAGCGAGACGAACCGGCATCGACGGAGGCGGAGGTCTACGTCTGTGGGGGTCTCGATTTCATCGCTGCCCCGGCAAGGGAGCTGCCGCTCGACGTTGCGACGCATGTGATCCAGATCCCGGACCTGCGCGGTGACCTCCACGTCCACACCGACTGGTCTCCCGATGGCCGGATGAGCCTCGAGGTGGTGCTGGCCGAGGTCGTTGCGATGGGCTACGACTACGTCCTGATCACGGATCACACCAAGGGGCTGCGATTCGGTGGCCTCGACGAGGAGCGGTTGTCGCTCCAGCGACAGAGCATCGATGCAGTGCGCGACCGGTTCCCGGATCTCACCGTGCTCCACGGGGCGGAGCTGAACGTAGATCGCACCGGCGAGCTGGACATCGGCGACGACGCCCTCGCCCTTCTCGACCTGGCGGTGGTTGGCCTCCACTCGAACTTCGATCTGGATCGCGCCGAGCAGACTTCCCGGGTTCTCACCGTGCTCGAGCACCCTGCAGTTCGGATCCTGGCTCATCCGACCGGCAGGCGAATCGGAATTCGCCCCGCGATCGACCTCGAC
>JBOGEU010000882.1:0-2055 GCA_050741995.1 Acidimicrobiia bacterium
GCGTTGGGCTGAGGGGAATCGATGACGTAGATCCGAGGCTCAGGCATGTTCTTCTGCAGGGCGAGACGCCTGACGATGGCGTACACCTCTGGCAGCTCCGCCTCGGTGACCGGCCGCGCTCGGCTGGCGGCCAGGGCCAGCTTGTCTGAGAAGAAGTAGGCGAGCAGGTTGAATCCGACGGCGAAGGCCATCCCGATCCAGAACCCGTTGCCACCTCCACCGAACAGCGTCGATCCGACCAGCCACAGGAGCGTTGTCATGAAGGCGAGCAGGGCCACGGTCTTCACGTTGTTCATGACCGGGATGGTACCGGGAGCAGGGCGCAAATCAGACGAGCCGGCCCGCGATTTCCGTGGACACCGCGGTGGGCGGTCGTGTAGGGTTTTTGCCGGGTTGGCGTTGGAGGTTCCTGTCAGTGTGGAGGACCGAACCCTTTGGGGACGGTCCATGTCGGACAACCAAAGGGGACTCCTGGATGAGACGAAAGCTGCTCGTCATCTCGGCCATCCTGGCCACCGCATACGCATCCGCAATCCCGGCCGGTGCCGGGGCGACCCGCCTCACCGCGGCCGCCGACGATTCCAAGGCCCCGTACATCGTGGTCATGGAGGCGAGCCCGGTCCTCGGAAACGAGGACATCGCCCATGAAGAAGGTGAGGCCCCCGACCCGGAGAGCGCTCCGGTGGAGGAGTACGTCGACGAGTTGCAGGCCGAGAAGACAGAGGTCCTCGAGAGCGCAGGTGTCGACGAATCGGCCATGGTGGCAAGCTACGACTTCGCAGCCAACGGGTTCAGCGCCCTGCTGACAGAGGCCGAGGCCGGTGCACTTGCCGTGCAGAAGGGCGTTGTCTCCGTGGTTCGAGACGAGTTGCACCAGCTTCACACGTCACACTCGCCTCATTTCCTCGACCTCGACGACCGGGGCGGCGCCTACGACAGTGGGTATACCGGGAACGGAGTGGTGGTCGGCGTCATCGACACCGGCATTTGGCCCGAGCACCCGTCGTTTGCCGACAACGGCAACCTGGATCCCTCACCGATCACATTCGACACGATCGACCTCGACCCCACGGCCGGCGTCTTCGAGAGCACTGGTTGCGACTTCGGGAACACCACTTACAACCCCGATGACGCCGCGTTCACGTGCAACAACAAGTTGATCGGCGCCCGCAACATGAGGTCGCTCTACGACACCCTCATCCCGGGCGAGCTGTATCACTCGGCGCGCGACTACGACGGGCATGGCACGCACACCTCGAGCACGGCCGCCGGCAACTCCGGAGTGGAAGCGGAGATCTTCGGCCGCGACTTCGGCGACATCTCCGGGATCGCCCCCGACGCCTGGGTGGTGATGTACTCGGCCTGCGGGAATCTCGGTTGCTTTGGCGGCGACCTGGCCGACGCCATCGACCAGGCAGTCATCGACGGCGTCGACGTGATCAATTACTCGATCGGAAGCGACACCCCGGGTCTCAACGGGCCCGACGACATCGCTTTCCTCTTTGCCGCTGATGCCGGGGTCTTCGTCGCCACTTCCGCCGGGAACGCCGGTCCCGGCGCCGGCACCATCGGCAGCCCGACGGCGGCGCCGTGGGTCACCGCGGTCGGCGCCAGCCAACAGAACAAGACATACCTGGCCGAGGTCAAGACCGGTGACTCCACGAAGTGGAAGAGCCGTTGGTCGCACTTGTTCAGAAAGGACCAAGGTGTCTACGAGGGTGCGTCGGTCACGCCCGGCACCGATGGGCAGTTCCCATTCGTCGACGCCGCCGACCACGGCAACGAGTTGTGTGATCCGGCCGTCACCTTCGATCCCGCAATCACCGGTGCCGTGGTTCTCTGCCTCCGGGGGGAGGTGGGTCGTGTCGAGAAGAGCCAGGCCGTGTTCGAGCAGGGTGGCGTGGGCATGGTGCTCTACAACAACAACGACATCCAGGCCCTGGTCACCGACAACCACTTCGTCCCCTCGGCACTGGTCACCAACTCCGACGGTTTGGAGTTGAAGGCATACATCGCCGAAAAGGGCGACGAGGCCACCGTTGAGATCACCGCCGG
>JBOGEU010000883.1:0-1816 GCA_050741995.1 Acidimicrobiia bacterium
ACGGAGGCGACCAACCACACAATGTCAGACGATCAGCGGAGATGGCAGCTCGACCGAAAGGAGACACCATGAGCTACATCACCACGAAGGACGGGACCGACATCTACTACAAGGACTGGGGCGAAGGCCCGGTGGTCACCTTCTCACACGGCTGGCCTCTGAATGCCGACATGTGGGATGGGCAGATGCTCTTCCTCGCGCAGAACGGTTTCCGCGCCATCGCACACGACCGGCGTGGTCACGGCCGTTCCAGCCAGGCCACGGACGGGAACGACATGAACGGGTACGCCGACGATCTCGCCGCAGTGATCGAAGCCCTCGATCTCGACAACGTCACCCTGGTGGGTCATTCCACCGGTGGTGGCGAGGTCACCCGGTATGTGGGCCGTCACGGGACCGACCGGGTCGTCAAGGTGGTGCTGATCGCGGCCGTGCCGCCGCTGCTGCTCCAGACCGACGCCAATCCCGAAGGGCTTCCGCTGGAGGTCTTCGACGACATCCGCGCCGGGCTCTTCGCAGACCGGTCCGAGTTCTACCGGAACCTGGCAGTCCAGTTCTATGGCGCCAACCGGGCCGACTCCCAGGTCTTGCAGGGGCTCCTCGATCAGTTCTGGACCTGGAGCATGCAGTCAGGGCTCAAGAACGCCTACGACAGCATCAGGGCATTCTCCGAGACCGACTTCACCGAGGATCTCGAGAAGTTCGACGTCCCCACCCTGCTCATCCACGGTGAGGACGACCAGGTTGTCCCGGTGCAAATCTCGTCGGTGAAGTCGGCGCGGCTGATCAATAACGCGAAGGACATCTACTACCCGGGCGCCCCACACGGGATCACAGCGACGCACCAGGAACAGATCAACGAGGAGCTGCTCTCGTTCCTGAAGGCCTAAGACATCGCGCTGCCCTACGCTCCGGCCCTCCAGCTTTCCGGAGTAGGAGGGCCGGCATCGGGCGTTCCTTCACTCGATGACAAGGGATCCCAGGCCAACACAGAAAGGAAACACCATGAAGATCATCGTCATCGGCGGGACCGGCCTCATCGGCTCCAAGCTCGTCACCAAGCTGGGCGAGCACGGCCACGAAGCCGTACCTGCATCACCGAACACTGGAGTCAATACCCTCACCGGCGAGGGTCTGTCGGAAGCGCTCGACGACGCCGACGTGGTCGTCGACGTGAGCAACTCACCGTCGTTCGAGGACGCCGCAGTGCTCGAGTTCTTCGAGACATCGACCCGGAATCTCCTCGCCGCAGACGCCGCGGCCGGGGTTCGTCATCATGTCGCCTTGTCGGTCGTGGGGACCGAGCGTCTCTCCGAGAGCGGCTACTTCCGGGCCAAGATCGCCCAGGAGAAGCTGATCAAAGAGTCCTCGATCCCATACTCGATCGTCCACGCCGCCCAGTTCTTCGAGTTCATCAAGAGCATCGCCGACGCGGCAACCGACGGAAACACCGTCAGGCTGGCTCCCGTGCTGATCCAACCCATGGCCGCCGATGATGTGGCGAGTGCCGTGGGCCTGATCGCCGTACGACCACCAGTCAACGGCATCGTCGAGGTGGCAGGGCCGCAGCAGTTCCGTCTCGACGAATTGGTGCGGGAGGGACTGAGCGCACGCCAGGACCTCCGAGAGGTGGTAGCAGACCCGAAGGCACGCTACTTCGGTGCCGTCCTAGCCGAACGAACCCTCGTGCCGGCTGCCGATGCGAGGCTCGGAGAGACCAGGTTCGAAGATTGGCTCCGCCGGTCCCTGGTCGCGACCCCGTAGTTACAGATCCCCGACGACCCGACCACAGCGCGCCCTCGTATGAGCCCTCCAC
>JBOGEU010000884.1:0-4917 GCA_050741995.1 Acidimicrobiia bacterium
CGGCATCGGGGGTGTGATCGCCCTTGTCGTGGCGCTGACCGTCAACGGCCTCAACGACAACCTCACCTACTACCTGTACCCCACCGAGGCCGTGGAGCAGCGGGCCGACTTCCCCGACGGCGAGCGATTCCGCTTGGCGGGCACGGTGGTCGTGGGAACGGTTGTCGAGGGCGAGGACACGACAGCCTTCGAGGTGACCGACGGCGGGGCGAACGTCGCCGTCAGCCTCGACGGACCGAAGCCATCCCTGTTCGGTGAGGATGTCCCGCTGCTCCTCGAAGGAGCCTGGTCGGGTCGGATCTTCATGGCCGACTCCGCCCTGATCCGGCACGACGAGAATTATGAGACCCCCGAGGAGGGCGGGGCTTACCCGGATAGCTGATGCTGGCCTTCCTGGGCTCGGCCGGAGTGGTTGCAGCACTTGTCGGCGCCGCGATGCTGGTGGCACGGGGGACCCGTGTGGCCCGGGGCGGGTCGGCCGACCTGCTGGCGCCGAGCAAGCTGACCTTGGCCGGCGCCGTCATCGCCATGGCGGCGATGGAGACAGCCCTTCTCACCGACGACTTCAGCCTGGCCTACGTGGCGAACCACCATGCCACCACCACCCCGTTCCCCTTCGACGTGGCCACGGCTTGGGCCGCTCTCGAAGGATCGATCATCCTCTGGGGCCTGATCCTCGCCGTCTACACCTGGGTCGTGGCGCGCAAGGTGCACAACACCCCCGACCGGCTCGGGGCGGCGGCTCTCGCGGTCATGGGCCTGGTCGGGATCTTCTTCTTCGGGCTGATGCTCACCGTGGCCAACCCATTCGAGGTCTGCGTCGACGCCCTGGCCAACGGCTGCGCTGCCTCCAGCACCTGGCCTTTCGCGGCAGCCGACGTGCCGCTCGAGGGCCCCGGGCCCAACCCGCTCCTCCAAAACCATTTCCTCATGGCCGTCCACCCCCCGGTCCTCTACACCGGCTATGTCGGCCTCACCGTGCCGTTCGCCTACGCCATCGGCGCCCTCGGGCTCGGGGTCCCCGGCCCGGAGTGGCTGAGGAGGAGCCATCGCTCCACCCTCGTCGCGTGGTCGTTTCTCACCCTGGGGATCCTCCTCGGGGGCTGGTGGGCCTACGAGGTGCTCTCCTGGGGCGGCTACTGGGCCTGGGACCCGGTGGAGAACGCCTCGCTGATGCCCTGGCTGGTGGCCACCGCCTTCCTCCACTCGGGGCTGGTCCAGCAGCGAAGAGGCATGCTCCAGGCGTGGAACTTCGTCCTGGTGATCAGCGCCTTCGCCCTCACCATCCTCGGCACCTTCCTAACCCGGTCAGGCACCATCAACTCGGTCCACTCGTTCACCCAGTCGGCGATCGGCCCCGCACTGCTCGGCTTCCTGGTGTTGGTCCTGGTCGGGTCGTTCACCCTGTTCGCCATGCGCTCGCATCTGGTGGCGACCTCACCCCGGATCGAGAGCTTCGTTTCACGGGAGGGCAGCTTCCTGGTCAACAACCTATTGCTCGCCGTCTACGCGCTGGTGGTGCTGATCGGAACCACCTACCCCCTACTTCTCGAAGCCTTCACCGGGACCCAGGTCGGGGTCGGCGGGCCCTTCTTCGACCGTCTCGCCGTTCCCCTCTCGTTCCTGCTCCTGCTGACCATGGGGTTCGGGCCCGTCACCCCGTGGAGAGCGGCGGGTCCGGGATTGCTGTGGCGCCGTCTTCGAGGCCCGGCCGTCGTCGCCCTCGGCGCCGGGGTGGTGACCACCCTCACCGTCACCCGGCTCGGTTGGGTGGTCCTAGCAGTCGTGCTCGGCACCTTCGTGGCTGCCGCCATCGTCGGTCTCCTCGTCGAGCTGGCCCGGGCCCGATCCGAGAAGTCGGGACAGCCCTTCCTCTTCGAGGCGCGGACCGTCGTCGTCAACGATCGATCGTTCTGGGCCGGCCAACTGAGCCACATCGGTGTCGCCCTGGTGACGATCGGGATCGCCTTCGCCGCCAATCTCCCGCTCCACTCCGTCGTTGAGCTTTCCCCCGGCGAATCGGTGGACTTCGCCGGCTACACCCTGACCTACGACGCGCCCTTCCGTCGCAACGAGCCGAACCGGGTGGTGGAGGGGGCGCACATCGAGGTGGTTCAGAAGGGCCGCAGACTGACCACCCTCGAGCCCAGGGTCAACATCTACGGCGAGGCCTCCGCCGTGTTCACGCCGGCGGTGATGACCCGGCCCGGCGGCGACCTCTATCTCACGCTGCGGGCACTCGACTCGGAGACGGTCGAGCTGGGGCTCGACACCTCGCCCATGATCTGGCTGGTCTGGCTGGGAGGGATCACAGCCGCCGCCGGAGGCTTCTGGTCGTTGGCGGTGCGCCGCGCCGAGCGGGCGGCCACCCGGGAGCGTGTCACCGCAGATGTCTGAGCGGGCGCGGACCCTCGTCACCGCAACGCTGATCGTCGCCATGGCGGCGGTGCTGCTCATGCTGGTGTCGACCCAACCGGTGCACGTCGACCGGGTAGAGGACATCGGGTCGCGGATCAAGTGCCCGGTCTGCCAGGGAGAGTCGATCGCCGACTCCCCCTCCCAGATGGCGGTGGACATGATGAGCCTGGTCGAGGATCGGGTGGCGTCGGGGGCCAGCGACCAGGAGATCGTCGACGAGCTGCTCTCCTCATACAGCGGTGCCTTGCTTCTCGACCCGCCAGTCAGGGGCAACACCCTGGTGCTGTGGCTGGCCCCCGTCGCCGCCCTCGCCATCGGCCTCGCCGTCATCTTGTGGTGGAAGCGCCATCCGGGAGAGAAGGGAGGCGTCGAGGCACCGCCGCCCGCCCGGAACCGCAGACGGCTGGTAATCGGTGGTGCGATCCTGGTCGTCGCCTTCGCCGGGATCGTGGTCGTGGCCGCCAACTCACTCCAGGAGAGGCCGGCGTTGGCCTCCGGGGTTGCGGAGATCGGCGAGCAGGACCTCTCCGAGATCAGCAACGCGACGATGGAGGCGGTGATCGAGGCCAACGCCGGCAACCCGCAGGTCAACGGGATGCGGCTCGCCCTCGCCGAGCGCTACTTCGAGGCCGGCGACTACCGCTCCGCCTTCCCCCACTACCTGGTGGTGGCCGAAGACCCCGATGCCGCCCCGGCCGAGGCGATCACCGCCCTGGTCCGACTGGGGTGGATGGCCTACGACGGCAACGGTGAGGTCGAGACCGCGACCCGGCTCATCGACGAGGCACTGGCCATCGATCCCGAGTCGGATGTGGCCCGGTACTTCAAGGCGCGGGTCCTCTGGTGCGGCGCCGGTGAGACCGAACAGGCGGTGGACACCTTCCAGGCCCTGCTCGACGACCCCGGGCTCGACTCCGAGACAAGGGAGACGGTGGCGGCCGACCTCGAGCTGGCCGGCGCCGGGGAGGCCTGCTCGTGAACGGCCGGGTCTTGCGCTGGGTGGCCCTGTCCGTGGTAGGGGCCGCCGTCGTCTTCGCTGTGGTCCTCGCCTCACGGTTCGGGACCGATCCCGCGCTCGTCGACTCGCCGCTGATCGGCAAGCCCGCTCCCGGGTTCGACCTCGAGCATCTCGACGGGTCGGGCTCGGTGTCCCTGGCCGCCCTCGACGGCGAAATCGTCGTCGTCAACTTCTTTGCCTCCTGGTGCCTCGAGTGCCGCAAGGAGCATCCCGATCTGGTGGCCACCTCGGAGGCGTTCGCAGATCGGGGCGTCACCTTCGTCCAGATCGGCTATCAGGAGGATCCCGCCACCTCGCTCGGCTATCTCGCCGACGCCGGCACCTCGGAGGCCACCCTCTACCTGGCCGACCCCGGGAGCCGCACCGCCATCGCCTATGGGGTGTTCGGGATCCCGGAGACATTCTTCATCGACCCCGACGGCCTGGTCGTCGGCAAGATCATCGGTGAGGCCGACGCCCTCACCCTCGGCGCCACCATCGACGCCATCGGCCGCGGTGAGCGACCGGGCCAGAAGATCACCGGGGACACCCAGCAGCAGCCCTAGTGATCAGCCGGGGATGATCACCTCGACCGACACCTCGGGGAAGCTGGCCGTGTCGAGGGCGGCGGAGCCGGTGTCGAGCAGGTAGACGTCGAAGAACCCCGTCAGGTAGCGGTCGATGATGGGGATGATGCGCCCGGCGGCGATGGGCCCGGTCAACCCGACCCGGGAGGCGAACGGGGAGAGCAGTGGCGTGGCCACGAAGTCGTTGTGGGAGGCGCCCTCGACTCCGAGCCAGTAGGTCAGCTCGTTCGACCGCTCGGCGATCCCCCTCAGGATGGCGTCGTTCTCGTCGCCTCTCCACTCGTCCGACCGTATGTACAAGGCGGGCCGCGTCGCGGATTCGGCGATGACCCGATCGGGGATCGTCTCCACCCAGGGATCGAGCGCCAGCATGGCATCGCATCGCTCGTCCTGGAGACAGAAGCTGACCACGGCGCCGCCGCCGGTGGAATGGCCGTAGAGACCCAAACGGTTGGCATCGGCGCTCGAGGCCAACGGCCCGAACGGGCCCTCGGGCCCCTCTTCCAGGGCGTCGACCACAGTGGTCAGGTCGTCGGTGAAGACCCCGACCAGCTCGCGGCCCGCCTCGAGATGAGCCTCCTCGCCAACATCGGCCTCGTCGGGCAGGGCAGCCGGGTCGTAGACCGCGACCTCGCCGTCTTCGAAGCGGGTGGCCACCGCGCCATAGGTGTGGTCGAGGGCGATCACCATGAACCCGTTGCTGGCCAGGGTCTCGACCTGGTTGATGGCGATTGATCGGAACCCGGTCCAGCCGTGGCTGTAGATCACGACGGGGAACGTCCCGGGGGCAACCGGTGCCGATGGGTAGGAGTGCGACTCGACGTAACGGGTGTGGCTGAGGAACCAGCCGGGAAGCCCCATGAGCTTGGCCAGCCCGGGGGCCACGATGTCCCAGTCCTCGCTCCAGGCCTCCGG
>JBOGEU010000885.1:0-1041 GCA_050741995.1 Acidimicrobiia bacterium
GGCCTCCTCCGGCGCATCCAGCCCGCCGGGTCGCCGGCCCGCTACGAGGATCGGGTCGATGACAACCACCACCTCATCTGCCGAACCTGTAGCCGGATGGTCGACGTCGACTGTGCGGTCGGCGACACTCCGTGCCTCACGGCCGCCGACGACTCGGGCTACGAGGTGGACGAAGCCGAGGTCATCTATTGGGGCCGCTGCCCCGAGTGTGTCGCGACAGCTGCAGTGTCGTCCGACGGCTGAAAGCAACACAGGGATCGCCCAGAGCAACCAAGGTCGAGAGCAACCAGCCATCAGAAGGAAACACGGAAAGAGGAGAACGAGACGTGTCTGACAGCGGTAGCGAGAGCGAGAACCCGGTCATCCCGTCGCCGACGCCCAAGGCGACCCGGCCCATGACCAACCAGGACTGGTGGCCGAGCCAGGTGAACCTCCAGGTCCTCCACCAGCACTCGCCCCAGTCCGATCCGATGGGCGAGGACTTCGACTACGCGGAAGAGTTCAAGACCCTCGACCTCGACGCGCTGAGGCGGGACGTCGTCGAGGTGATGACCACGTCGCAGGACTGGTGGCCGGCCGACTACGGCCACTACGGGCCGCTCTTCATCCGGATGACGTGGCACGCCGCGGGCACGTACCGCATCGCCGACGGTCGGGGCGGTGGCGGCAGCGGCGACCAGCGCTTCGCCCCCCTCAACAGCTGGCCCGACAACGCGAGCCTCGACAAGGCGCGCCGGTTGCTCTGGCCGGTCAAGCAGAAGTACGGCCGGAAGATCTCGTGGGCCGATCTCCTGATCTTCACGGGCAACGTCGCCCTCGAGTCGATGGGTTTCAAGACCTTCGGCTTCGGCTTCGGGCGAGAGGACATCTGGGAGCCCGAGGAGATCTTCTGGGGGTCGGAGGACACGTGGCTGGGAGACGAGCGCTACAGCGGCCCAGGGGAATGGGAGAGTCCGTTCGGCGCGGTGCAGCTGGGCCTGATCTACGTGAACCCGGAGGGGCCCAACAGCAACCCGGACCCGCTGGCCGCGGCCAGGGACA
>JBOGEU010000886.1:0-2005 GCA_050741995.1 Acidimicrobiia bacterium
ATTTCGCCTCCGGAACCGAGATGCTGGCCATCCTGGTCGAGGACTACACCGGGATACGGATCGATCACTCGGCCCGGGTCGATTTCTCCGGGTTTGCCCGGATCGTCGACGCCATGGGAGGCACCACCATCTGCGTCGACTACCCCACCCGTGACTCCAAGTCGAAGCTCGAGATCCCAGCCGCGGGGTGTGGTCATGCCAACGGGGCAGCCACCCTGGCCTGGGTGAGGTCGAGGCACGCCGAGCAGTTGCGGGGAGGCGAGTGGGTCCAGGTGGCCGGTTCCGACTTCGCCCGTCAGGTCCGTCAGCAGGATGTCTTGTTCCAACTGGCCGCCAGAGCGGCCCGCTTTTCCTCGCCGGCATCTCTCATCGACAAGCTCTCGGCGGTGGTCTCGGCTCTCCGTCTCGACGACTCTTGGTCATTCGCCCAGGCCGTGGCCACGGCCTGGCGCTATCGGAGCATCACCGAGGAGGACGTGCTCGGTTTCTCGATCGAGGCCGACGACTACCGGACACCGGGTGGGGCGGCCGTCCTTCTCCCCAGCCGGCTGTTCGCCGACCAGCTCGCCGAGGTCTACAACCTGGCGACGGAGCTCTCTTCCGGCTAGAGCTCGAGGGCTTCGAGTCGGGAGAAGACGACCGCCGATCTCTCGAGCGCCCGCTCCAGGGAGAAGCACGCCTCCATCTCGTCGTCGCTGAGACGGACCTCGGTGTCAGAGGAGAGGAGGTCACGAAGACTCTGGTCCCCGTTCCAGGCCGTCATCGAGTGCCGCTGGACCAGGCGATATGCCTGGTCACGAGTCAGCCCCGCCTCAACCAGTGCGAGAAGCACCGCCTGGCTGAACACCAGGCCGCGGGTCGCCTCCAGGTTGGCCAGCATCCGGTCCTGGCTCACGACCAGGCCGGCGACGAGACCGGTGAACCGCACCAGCATGTAGTGAAGGGCGATCGAGGCGTCGGGCAGCACCACCCGCTCCGCCGACGAGTGGGAGATGTCGCGCTCGTGCCAGAGGGCGACGTTCTCCAGGCCGACCTGAGAGTACCCACGGAGCAGGCGGGCCATGCCGGTCACCCGCTCGGAGAGAATCGGGTTTCGCTTGTGCGGCATCGCCGATGAGCCCTTCTGGCCGCTGGCGAATTGCTCCATCACCTCTGACACCTCGGAGCGCTGGAGATGTCGGATCTCGGTCGCCATGCGCTCGAGCGAAGAACCGGTGAGGGCGATCGACTGCAGATATTGGGCATGACGGTCACGAGCTGTGACCTGGGTCGAAGCCGGCTCGACTTCGAGTCCGAGGGCGGAGCACACATCTTGCTCCACCTCGGGTGGGACGTGGGCGTAGGTCCCCACCGCCCCCGATATCTTGCCGACGGCCACCGCTTGGCGCGCGGCCCGGAGTCTGGTGTGATCCCGGGCAAGTTCGAAAGCCCACCCGGCGAGCTTGATTCCGAAGGTGGTCGGCTCGGCCCAGATCCCATGGGTCCGCCCGATCATGTAGGTGCTCCGGTGCTCGAATGCACGCCTCTTGACGACGGCGACCAGCTCTGCCAGCGCGGCCAGGAGGAGGTCGGTGGACTCGGCGAGGAGGACACCTCCGGCGGTGTCGAGCACATCCGACGAGGTGAGCCCGTAGTGAACCCAGGCGGCGGCCTCTGGCCCGGCAGACTGCCCGAGCAGGTCGACGAATGCGGCCATGTCGTGATTGGTGACCTGTTCTCGCTCCGCCACTTCCTCGGGGGTGGGGCAGGGAGCGGACCGGGTCGCCCCGGCGACACCGTCAGGCACCCGCCCCAGGGCGCTCCAGGCCTCGAGAGCCAGGACCTCCACTTCCTTCCACACCTCCAGCCGCCGCTGATCGGACCAAATCCGGCCCATCTCCGGGAGCGTGTAGCGCTCGATCACGGTGGGATGATGGCACGGCCTGGGGCCGGGGGGCTTACCTGAGGTACCTGGCGCCAGATATGGCGCCAGGCGAACAGAGAAAGATACGGTGGCTGCGGTCGA
>JBOGEU010000887.1:0-1200 GCA_050741995.1 Acidimicrobiia bacterium
GACCATCGTTGACCCAGTCCCGCAGGTCGAGGACGAGTTCGTTGCACCGAACCGCAACGCGGCCTCGGTGTGCCACAGGTGCTCGTAAGAGCTTGACCAGGGGGAGTTCGCCCAGGCCAGCGCCGTCACGGTGGCGGCCATGCCCAACCGCCTATGCATGGCCTGCTCTCAGCGATCAACGAGAGAGATGCCTCGTCGAACGCGACAAAGTCGACAAGCAGGCGCTAGGCCGGATGGGGGATCATCTGTTGCCGTGTGTGCCTTGACAGACCCTTCGCAAGTGGGCCGGCACATCTTCAACCTGGTGCTCTACCGGAGGGCGAGACCGAGGAGCACTTCTCCCCGATCCTACGCGGCGTGGTTGCCATGGTCGAGGGGTTGGGCGGCAAACGAGCACCTACTCGGCGTTCACGGCGCCGGCGGGCGACGCGGGGGGCGTAAGGCTCGTCAAGACCTGTGAATCGGTTCCTCGGTTCAGCGCGTCGACGGTCTGGACGCGCTGCTCGCCTTGTACGACCGACGTCTTGCGCCTAAGGCCCTAGCGACGGCGGAAGTCCGAAGTAGCGTGGCGTAGTCGGGAGTCACGATGTCATTGTCACCCTGTGCATCATGACCGAGCAGGTCAACTCAGCCACTACGGTCGCGCTGCTGACATCGTCCCCCACCGGCCGTGCCGATGTCCTCGCTGGTATGAGCCAACTGCCCGACGGCTGTGGTGTGGCCGTCCGACTGCTCGGGGCCCACGTCGAAGACTGCGCGGGCCGCATCTGTTCAATGTTCGGCCAGGAAGTGCGACCCAGAAGGCACACTGGAACATTCGATTTCGAGTCGCAGCCGTCGACGATAGGAGGGACGCAATGCCCATCGTGAGCCGCGGCTTTGGTGGCCGGCGGCGCCAGCCCGGCGTCGGCTTGCTCCCACCGGGCCAGTACATCGTGGACGACTTCCCCGTCCTCACGGCCGGTCCGACCCCGCACACATCGCTCGACGACTGGGACTTCACCATCGTCGACGAAACCGGCAGCCAAGTGGCGAGATGGACGTGGCCGGAGTTCCGTGCGTTGCCGGCCGAAAGCATCACTGTCGACATCCACTGCGTCACCAAGTGGTCGAAGCTGGGCACCGACTGGACGGGTGTCTCTGTCGACGAGCTACTCGATGGCATCGAGACCAGCGCGGCTTACGTGGTCGCCTTCTCCG
>JBOGEU010000888.1:0-1008 GCA_050741995.1 Acidimicrobiia bacterium
CCACGTTGACCAGTCGTCCGGCGGTGCGTATCGAGGCCCTGCCTGTCGACTCGTCGTCGGTCACGTCGATCCGGGCCAGGGCTGCGCTCGCCCCGGCGATGGCGGCCCGGGCGCCGATCCGCCAGGCGAGCGGGGAGGTGTCCGGTGCCACCCTGCGGGCCATGGTGTCGACGGCGGTGCCCAATGCCCTGGCTGCGAGCACGGCGAGACCCCCGGCGATGCCCTGATGAAGAGATGACCGTGGCATCAAAGACGGTCCAAAGGAGTCGAGGGCGGCGCCAGTCTGCAGGGGCGCCGCCGGCCCGCTTGTGATCGGATTGAGCCGGTTTGCCACGCCGAGCATCATCTCGATCGCGGGGCTGGCTGGGTTCATTTGGCCCCCAGGTCGCTTCTCATCGTCACCTCAAACGCGGTACGGATCTCCGATCGCGGGGTCGTCGAGGACGATCGAGTCTTCGATGATCGTCCGGCACATCCTCAGGTACGTCGGTCGCCCCGCCTGGCTCAGGGTCGCATCGTGAATGGGGATGATCCTGCCCGGCTCGACTGCATTTGCGAAGTCGACGGTCATCGCCACATTGGCCCAGGGTGCAGCGATAGGGAGCGCCAGGACATCGATGGCCGCGGGTGCCGTCGCGTAGGAGTCACCTGGATGGAAGATGCGGGCCCCGTCGCCTTCTTGGAGCACATATCCCACGTTGCCGATTCGGGGAATGCTGTCGTGGATGACTTCGTGCTCGCCACCCACCACCTCGACACCGAGATCGCCGATTTCTGCCCGCTCTCCGACCACAGCCTTCTCCACGGCGCGATCACCGAGCATGTCGACCACGGCCGGCTCGGCAATCACCCGTGCCGTGGGATTGGCCTCCAGGACGGGTACGAGGTTGGGGACGTCGATGTGGTCATGGTGTTGGTGTGTGATCAGGACGGCGGCCAGGTCGGTGAGCTGGTGCCAGTCGCTGGAATAGTTGCCGGGATCGACGAGCACGCGAGCTTCAGAGGTCT
>JBOGEU010000889.1:0-2850 GCA_050741995.1 Acidimicrobiia bacterium
TTGGCATCGGAGCGCTCCTCTTCCGGAAGCACTGGGCGGACGCCACCCGACGAATCAAGTCACCCGCCCCTCGCTGACATCGAGGACGATGGTCACCGGGCCGTCATTGACGAGCTCCACCTCCATCGCCGCCCCGAAGACCCCGGTCGCAGTCTCGATTCCCAAACCCCTGAGCGCCGCCACGAATCGATCGAACAGCACCGACGCCATCTCCGGGGGGGCGGCCCCGGCAAACGAGGGACGACGGCCCTTGCGCACGTCACCGAGAAGCGTGAACTGGCTGACGACCAGCGCAGAGCCTCCTATGTCGAGAAGGGAGCGGTTCATGAGACCTTGGTCGTCGGGGAAGACGAGGAGGTTGGCCACTTTCATCGACGCCTGGGCGAGATCGTCGACGGTGTCGCTGGGCTCGATGCCGACCAGGGCCAGGAGCCCGGGGCCGATGGCGCCTGCCATTTGCCCGTCGACGCGAACCGAGGCCGAGGAGACACGTTGGAGCACGATCCGCACGATGGCCGATTCTGGCAGCCCAATAGAGTGACGACGTGGCCAGAAACCCGGCGACTGCCAGCGAGCTCCTCACCGGCCCTCCCGGCTCGCCGACGGTGTATCTACTCGACACTTCCACCGATTACGAGGCGTCACTGCTGCGACAGTGGCTGGCGAGGGAGGGGGGCGGTGATGTGACGACGGTGAGGATCGCCTCGTCCCGCCGGGGGCGAGGTGGTGACATCGAGGTCCTGGACCAGGTGCTGGAGTCCGAGGACGACCCCTACCTGATCCCGCTCCGTGTCCTGTGGATGGCGCCGAAGAAGCACGGCCGAAGATCGGTGAGCTGGTGGGACGTCCTCCGACCCGGCGACCCACGTGACCCGCGCCGGCTTCGAGCGAGGTGGATTCGTCTCGTCCGGCCCGACCGGGTGCGGCTGATCGCGGCCGGGGGCGCCCAACTCTCGGACCTGATCGCCGACTACCGGGGCTCCGGACAGGTCGACCCATTGGCGAACTACGTGACTCGAAGGGCATGGCTGGTGCTCGATCGCGCCGAGCGCAAGTTGCGTGGCAACCGATACAAGATTCCCAGATTCGTCCCCGAAGCGATCCTCTCCCGCCGTGAGTTCCTCGATTCGGTGGCTGCCGTCGCCGCCGAGTCGGGCATGACGCCCACCGTGGCCAGGGAGAGGGCCGAGAAATACTTGCGGGATATCGCCGCCACGCATTCACCGTATGTGATCGACCTGATCGCCAATGCCATCCACAAGCTCTACAGCCAGGGCTACGGGCAGATCGAGTACTCCGAAGACGAGGTCAGACGACTGGCCTCCCTCGGCGAGGGGCACCCGGTCGTCTTCCTGCCCTCTCATCGGTCCAATCTCGACCGCCTCAGCCTCCAATTTCTTCTCTGGGAGAACGACCTTCCCCCCAATCACACCGCTGGCGGGGTAAACCTCGACTTCTTCCCGATCGGGCCGCTGGTTCGACGCACCGGGGTGTTCTTCATCCGCCGCACGTTCAAGGACGATCCGCTGTACAAGGTGGTGCTCAGGGCTTACCTCGACTACCTGGTCGAGAAGCGGTTCCCACTCGAGTGGTACATGGAGGGTGGGAGGTCCCGAACCGGCAAGCTGCTGCCACCTCGTCTCGGGCTCCTCAGCTATGTCGTCGACTCATTGCGCCGGGGGAAGGCCGACGACATCCACCTGATACCGGTCTCGATCGCCTACGACCAGATCCAGGACGTCCCCGACTATGCCCGGGAGGCGCAGGGCCAGGAGAAGGAGGGCGAGTCGATCGCGTGGCTCTTGAGGGCGGTTCGCGCCCTGCGCCGACGATACGGCGACATCCACATCAGATTCGCGGACCCGATATCGATCAAGGAGATGCTGGGGCCGACAGCGACGGAGGAAGAGGGCTCGATCGGGCTGCAGAAGCTGGCCTTCGAGGTCATGTATCGGATCGGGCACGTGACCCCGGTCACGCCCACGGCTCTGGTGAGCGTGGCGATGCTCGCTGCACGAGGAGCTTCCAGGTCCGCCGATCAGATCGCCGAGGCCACCGGGCGTCTCCTCGACTTCATCAGGGCCCGGCACATCCCCACCACCCAGGCGCTCGACGTGGCGGAACCGGCACGGGTGGCTGCCGTCCTCGAGTGGCTCGTCGAGAACGAGAACGTGAGCAGGCACCAGGCACTGGGCCGGACGGTGTTCTGGCTCGACGAAGAGCAGATGATCCGCATCTCTTACTACCGCAACGTGATCGTCCACTTCTTCGTGAACCGGGCATTGGCCGAGATGGCCATTGGCGCCGCGGCCGAGACCGGGTCCGATCCGGCCCGAACGGTGCATGAGGCGCTGCTCGCCTATCGCGACCTGCTCAAGTTCGAGTTCTTCTTCCCGGAAAAGGACGAGTTCCTCTCCAATGTGAAGGCTGACGTCGCCATCGACGTCCCGGGCTGGGAGAAGCTGCTGGGCGGTGGTGGGGCGGCCGAGATCCTGGCCAAGCTTGGCGAACCGGTCGCCTACTGGGCGGTGCTTCCGTTCCTCGACGCCTATCAGGTGGTCGGCGACGAGCTGGAATCGCTGAATCGCCGCTTCGATGAGAGGTCCCTCCTCAAGGCATGTCTGGCCCGGGCCCGCATGTACCGGATCGAAGAGCGACTCATCTCAGGGGAGAGCGCCAGCCAGGTCCTGTTCAAGTCTGCGCTGGCGCTGGCCGGGAACCGCGATCTGATCGACATGTCGAGCGACGTAGGCTCCCGACGGGCCACTTTTGCCGCCGAGGTGCGTGAGGCCCGTCGGCTGGCGGCCGCCGGGCTGTAGCCGGCTACCCGGACCTGTGTCGGTCCCCACC
>JBOGEU010000890.1:0-1794 GCA_050741995.1 Acidimicrobiia bacterium
GCTACGACCTGGTCACCTCGGATCTGCCCGCGGTGGTGACCGTGACTGCCGGGGTCGTCGAGCCCCGCTACCCCACCTTCAAGGGGATCATGGACGCCAAGAAGAAGCCCGTAGACATCTTGTCGATGAGTGACCTCGGCGCCGAACGCGGGCCCGAGCAACTCGTGCTCTCCATCGTCGATGCTCCGGAGCGAGGCGGCGGCCGAAAGATCGAGGACGACGGCGAGGCTCATCTGGCCATCGTGTCGCTCCTCGAAGAGCGAAAGGTGATCTGAGTGGCCTCGGTATGGGTTTTCGTGGAGCAGGAGGGCGACCAGCCCACGACACTCGGACTCGAGCTCCTGGCCAAGGGCCGTCAATTGGGCGACGTCACTGCGGTCCTCCTCGGGGCCGGCTCCGACGCGGTGATCGCAACACTTGGCGATCACGGGGCGCAAGCAGTGCTGCATGTCGATTCCGGTGACCGGCTCCCCTCCGCCCCGGTTGCCGCCGCCTTGGCGGAACGGGCGTCGTCCGACACGCCGGACCTGATCTTGATGGGCCAGGCATACAACGATCGAGACATCGCCGGCCGCCTCGCCGGCCGTCTCGGTGTGGGCGTCCTGGCCAACGCCATCGATGTTCGGCTCGCCCCGGGCGGGGTCGAGACCGACCACGAGATCCTGGGCGGCACGCAGATCGCCATCGCCAGCGCCGGCCAGGGCCCATATATCGTGTTGACCCGGCCCAAGTCGTTCGTGGCCGAGGCAGTGGGCGGCGGGGCGCCTTCGATGGAAAAGCTCGATCTGCCCGAAGTCGCCGGCGCCGAGGCTCGGATCACGGAGTCACATGTCGAAGAGCGTGAGGGGCCACAGTTGGGCGAGGCGGCAGTCGTCGTGTCCGGCGGGCGGGGTCTCGGCTCGGCCGAGGCCTACCAGTTGGTCGAGACCCTGGGCAAGGAGCTGAAAGCCGCCACCGGCGCCACCCGGGCCATCGTCGACTCCGGTTGGGTCCCCTATGCCAAGCAGGTCGGTCAGACCGGCAAGACGGTGAAGCCCGACGTGTACATCGCATGCGGGATCTCGGGAGCCATGCAGCACCTGGTCGGGATGAAGGACTCGAAGACCATCATCGCCATCAACAAGGATCCCGACGCACCGATCTTCTCCATCGCCGATCTCGGCGTCGTCGGCGACGTGCACAAAGTGCTCCCCAAGCTGATCGAGGCACTGCAGAGCCGGTAATCGGCGAACGTTCCCTCCGCCTGTTCGGCATACTCGACGGATGCGGCCTCGAGGACGCCGTGCTGCCTGTCTGCTTCTGATCGCGGCTTGTACATCGACGACCACGATCACGACCGCTCGGTTTCAGGCAACTGCGCCCACCTTTCCCCCGGATGACATACCAACCAGCACCTCGACCATGCCATTTCCCACGACCACCGCCAAGGCGCCTCTCGCCCCGCTGTCATCGGCGAGGTATCGGGGAGTGCTCCCCAACGGGACGGTGTTCGACCTGTACACGGAGCCCGAGCTGACCGAGGAGATCACCGAGGCCTCTGCCCCGATCATCGTGGATCTCGAAGACGACTTCAGCGGAATCATCGATGTCACCTTCGCAGATCAACGAATCGACTCTCCGCGATGGGATCGAACGACGTACTTGCTGCCGGCAGACGGCGTGTCCATAGCCATTCACCTCGATCAAGATCTGGTCGAGCTGATCGGGCCCGACTATCGCTCGGTGGTCGAGACGGGTATCCGGAGCAGGAGTGTCAGTGGATGGCCGGTCCTCCTCCTGGCGGCACCATTCAGG